>CALMIR010000096.1 GCA_937864265.1 uncultured Saprospirales bacterium
GGATGCGGGTGGTGTGTTGTGGGAGGCGCGGTTTGTGGTGGGAGAGTGAGGGTGTGAGTGAGTGGGTGTGTTGCAACACTGAGAGGCTTGCGTGAGAGCGTGCATCCGGCCTCCGAAATGTGGGTCACGCCTTGCGTGATAGCTTGATGCGACACTCCCGTCCGATCCCGCTGAAGCGTATCCGCATTAGCGGGATCGGACGGGGGCTGGTATCCACACCTTAGTTGCTCAGAAGCTTAGCCTTTTGCCCCGCCATCAAATACTCAAAAGCATAGCCATAAGCCCTGCATCTACCCCACAAAAGCATTAGATGAAAACAATATGAGTGCCTTCGCCGGCAGCACGTTCATAAAACTGACCGACGGTAAGCACATCGTCAATACCTTCGTACAAATCATCTTTTTTCAGGTGGAACATGTCCATGGCCAATTTGCAGGCGTATAGTTTGACATTAGAGTCGTCCAGAATTTCCAGAAATTCACCAACCGGAGGAATATCCAGTTTTTCCATTTCCTTTTTCATCATATTGGTAGCCAGGGTTTCCATGCCGGGCAGACCTCCCAATAGGGTAGGGATGTGCATAGCTGGGTTGCCTACGGTAGCTACGTGCAGGTGCTCCATCCGTTTTTTATTGATGGCTTCCAACCCGAAGAAGGTAAAGAAAATCTCGGCTTCTATGCCTTCCATACGAGCACCGTTGGCCATCACGAAACAGGCATATACGTTATCCAGGGTGGCTTTGCTGAGGATAAAGCACATTTTTTGAATAGCTTTTGGTTTAGCCGCTACAGAGCTAGTTGGATTATTCATAACAGCAGTATCCATAGTTGTTTTTTTTAAAGGTGATGGTAATTAAACGCAGCTGGCTGGTTTGGGAATTCCGGCGATTTTGGTAGCCTTTTTCAATGGCCCGCCAGGGAATAGGTCATAAAATTCATTGATAGAAATGACGCCGCTATTTTTGATCTTGCGGATAGATAGCGGACTGTCTTTTTTATACTCGCTTTGCAGGTATTCGATCACTTGCCAGTGTCTGTCGGTTAATGCGATGCCTTCTTCTGTGGCAATGACTTCGGCTACTCCTTTGTCCCATTCGGCAAAGTTGGTGAGGTAACCTTCTTCATTGACGCTGATGGCTTTGCTGTTCAATTCTTTTAACATGATTGTGGTGTTTTATAAATGATTTAATCTTGAAGCACTTGTTTGTTTTCACCTTTGGCTACAGGGGCGATATTTTTACCCGCTGTTTTCATTTTTGGGGTAACAAAGGGCAACGGACGAGCGGGTAAAAGCATATTCCAGTAAATCCAACGGAAGGCCAGTTTACCCCAGTGGTTGAGACGGCTTTCCTTGAGTAGTTGCAAGGGGCCTACACCAGGTATCGGGAAAGTACCTGTCACCGGCTCTTGTTCATAGTTGAAGTCAATGAGCAAGGCTTTGTTTTTACCTGTTTCGACGAAGCAGTTGGCGTGGCCGTCGAAATCCGCTTTTAGCGCTTTGCCTTCTAGGTACAGGAGTATGTTTTCGGTCAAGATTTCTGCTTGGAAGTGGGCCACAGAACCGGCCTTGGAAGTGGGCAGGTTGGTGGCATCACCCAAAACGAATATGTTTTCATAAGCTTTGGATTGCAGGGTGTGCTTGTCTGTTGGCACAAAATTGTAGTCATCGCCCATGTCAGAACGGGCAATACAAGGGTTGCCCAAATTAGGCGGTACGGTGACCAAAAGGTCATAGCCGACTTCTTGTCCGCCATAGTCAATGATTTTTTTGTGCTCATTGTCCACCCGGGCGATGGCAAAATCGCTCACCACTTCGATGTTTTTTTCATCGAGTAGGTGGCCGAGTTTTTTAGCGGCAGTTGGTTTGGTGAACGCACCGCTCATCGGCGTGACATAGCTGATGCTTACCCGATCGCGCATGCCTTTCTTTTGGAAAAAGTCGTCGGCTAAGAAGGCAAATTCCAAGGGTGCTACCGGGCATTTGATGGGCATTTCGCTGATGTGAACCACTAGCCGGCCCCCTTTCCAGTTGGCCAGCTTCTCGCGCAGTGCTCTGGCGCCTTCAAATGTATAAAAATCGAAAACGTCTTCCTGCCAGTTATCCAACATGCCTTCTACCTCATCGGGAGCGATTTGGGTGCCAGTGGCTATAATGAGCAAGTCGTAGTTGAGCTTTTGGCCGTTTTGCAGGAGCACCAAATTTTCATCGCCCACGATTCGATCAATACCAGCTTGAATGTAGTTGACGGACTTGGGCAGAAACTGCCGGATAGGGCGTTCGATGTCTTTTTCGCTGTATGTGCCGAAGGGCAAAAAGAGAAAGCCCGGCTGATAATAGTGCTTGGTGGCTTCGTCCACGATGGTGATTTCCCATGTGTGAGACTTTTGTTTTTTACTCAGGTGGTTGGCCATCATCGTGCCTGCTGTACCTGCGCCTAGAATCAAAATGCGTTTCATGCTACTTTTATTTGATCTGATTGAGAAACAAGCTATTTTGTTTCTAAGACCAAAATTAAGGGCTTGAAAGCGGGCTAACGATGATGTATATCAGAAGACCAGGGTGATTAAACTCAGGAAATAAAGTGATTTGGATCACAAAAGCAGGGTAAGTTCAATCTTCATTGGCCTGGAGGATGTATTCTTCGTAATCTCTTTTTTCAGGAACCGCTCCATTTCTATGATCGAAGGCCTGAATGGCTTGATAATTGCTCATGAAAAAGCAGTGCTCGCCAATAGTATGGGTGAGCCCCCAACGATTGAGGGTATCGCGTACCGGGCCAATGACGCTGGTGAAATGAACCTCGATGCCATTTTGACGATTGTCCGAAACCCATTCTTCGAGTGCGTGAATGGCACTGCTATCTAAATGACTCATGCTGTCGGCGTTGAGCACAATGAGGCGCAGGGCTTTGCCTTTTTCAGCCGCTAGTTCGGCCATTTTGTCTTTGAAATAGTTGATATTGGAAAAGAACAAAGGGCCGTCAAAACGGACGACTAGAATGTCGGGTCTTTGTTCCAGGTTATCGAACCGTTTGATATTTCGGAAAAACATAGAATCCGGCACACGCCCCAAAACGGCTACATGAGGCCGGGTAGCCCGATAGATGACGATACCCAAAGAAAGGACAACGCCTGCCAGGATTCCTTTTTCTATACCCAATGTAAGGGTAACGATAAAAGTTGCCAGCAGCATCCAAAAGTCAGAGCGGTCGTTTTCCCAAAGGTGGCGTGCTTCTTTGTAGTCAATCAGGCTACTGACAGCTACCAGGATAACGGCGGCCAATACTGCATTGGGCAGGTAGTAGAACAGCGGCGTCAAAAATAAGAGGGTCAATACGATGAGGCTCGCGCTGATGATGCTGGCTAAGCCTGTTTTGGCGCCAGCCTGATCGTTCACCGCCGTGCGGGAAAAACCGCCGGTAACGGCATAACCCTGGAAAAAGGCCGCGCCAAAATTGGCTAACCCCAAGGCCATCAATTCTTGATTGGCATCCACTTGATAATCCTTGTGCTTGGATTGGATGGCTTTTGCAACCGCAAAGCTTTCCATAAAACCAACCAGTGAAATGGTAAGTGCCGTAGGCAGCAGGATTTGCCAGGAGGCTAAGTCGAAGGAGGGCAAGGAAAAACCCGGCAAGCCAGAAGGTACTTCGCCCACAATTTTTACCCCCTGATCGGTCAGGTGAAGGCCCCAGACAGCCAAAATACCCAGTATTACCGCTACCAAGGCTCCTGGTATGGCTTTGTGGATTTTTCGCATGCCTTTTATGACCACTATGGCGACCAAACCTATCCCGAGGGTAAGTAGATTGACTTCGCCGATGTGTTCGGCTGTGGCTAGTATGATTTCGTGGACGTACTCACTATTGGGAATTTTGATGCCTAGTAAATGCTTCAACTGGCTGAGACCAATAATGATGGCCGCAGCAGAAGTGAATCCACTGATAACCGGGTGCGATAAAAAATTCACTAAAAAACCGAGACGGAATAACCCCATGAGAAATTGAATGGTGCCTACCAAGAAGGCCAGGGTGATGGCCAACAATAGCCACATCTCTGGCGAATCGGGGTGTAGCGCACCGATACCAGCCGCCGTCAGCAGCGAGACCATAGCTACCGGACCAACGGCCAATTGGCGGGATGTCCCAAAAATGGCATATAGGATCAATGGAATAGTAACTGCGTACAGCCCGTGTATAGGAGGCAAACCGGCCAGCATAGAATAGGCCATCCCTTGGGGGATAAGCATAACACCAACGGTTAATCCAGCCGATAAATCGCCGGACAGCCAGGTTTTTTGGTAATTGGGCAACCAGTCTAGGATGGGGATGAAGCTATTCTTTGCCATTTTGGATCTATTTTTTTTGCTTATTCCAAGTATCAGTTGGATAATAATTTGATTTGATTCCTGTTCAATTCTACCACCCCGGCATGTTCCAGTTTCTTGAGTAGCCGGGAAATGGCTTCCCGCGAAGCATTCAAGTCATTGGCTATTTCCTGATGGGTAGCATTGATGATCGGAGAGCCAGTGGAAGCTTTGCGGGCTTCCAAGTATTTTTGCAAACGAGCATCCATGTCTTCAAATGCAATGCTGTCGATAACGCGGACCAATTCTACCATTTTTTGGTCGTAGCTCAGCATGATGAAGTTTTTCCAACTCTGGTATTTACTCATCCAGGTATCCATATAGCGAATGGGGATACCGATGAGCGTCGTGTCTTCTACTGCTTCTGTGCGGATCACGCTTTTTTTATTCATCATACAGCAGGTAAAAGACATGGAACAGGTTTCACCGGCACCTAAAAAGTACAGCATAATTTCTCGCCCGTCGTGTTCGTCCTCCCTGCTCACACGTATGCTGCCTTTCACGATTAGAGGCACCAACTTGATGTAGCTGCCGAAATCCATGATTACTTCGCCTGCGCGAAAATGCATGACCTGACCTACCGCTGCGATTTCTTCCTGTAAAGGCTTTTCCGCAATATTCGGAAAGTGCTTTTTTAAAATGGCTAATATGTCTGTTGTTTCTATGGTCATATGTTGTGTGTATTTTTAGGAGTTGAGGAATCGAGCAACTGAGGGCTGGGTTTTTTGAGTATTTGATCAGCTTGGTTTGAAGCTGTGCTCTTGAGTATTTGACTAGCTTGGCTTGAAGCTGGGCTTTTCCCGCCCGGGCTGCACCCGGTCGGGCAGGGAGTATTTGAGGTGTGAGTGTGGGTTTTGCTAGGCTTTGCCCTGCTCACACGTCGATTCCTCGATTGCTCCCTGCCCGACGACGAAGGAGGCGGGAAAAGCTTGGCCTATCGCCTTGCCATCGATTCCTCCCTGCCCGATGACGAAGGATGCGGGAAAAGCCTGGCCTATCGCCCTGCCATCTCATCCTCAAAAAAAGCCTATCAAGCCCAACCCCACCCAGTCGCCACGTTGGATAGCCCCGACCCCTCCTTGAAAAAAGTAATTATTGACGGTTGCCCCAGGCCCGCTTTCACCGGCATCGGCATTGCGCCAAGTGTAGTGGAGAGACAAACGCAGATCGGGATTGAAATAAAAATTAAACCCCAGGTCAAAAATATATTCCTCGCCAGCAGGCATACCCACTTGTTGTGCCTCGTCTTGAGCCGTTTTCTCCATTTCACCTTCATAGGCTACATACATAGCCACTGGTTCTAGTACGTAGTCTTTTGGCAAATCGAAGTTGTACCCCAGGCGAATATAACCCGTTTGTGCGGAAACCAGAAAGGTATTTTGCTGATCGTTACTAGCCAGACCGCTTCGCCATAGGTAAGTCCAGTCGCCATCCAAAGTCCATTGACCAAAATGTAGAAGGACATCAGCACCGAGGGTTTGACTGGAGTGAAAAAGATCGGTTGCCCCTTGCGTTGCGCCGGCCAAAGCAATACTCAGACCTTGCCTTTTTCCAAAGTAGTTAATTTTATGGCTGACGCTGTATTTGTCCGATTCTGGCATACCAGCTGCAAAAAGCAACCTGCCTACTAAAAGGGGGGCGTATTGTTTGCCGGTAGAATTGCCATTGTATGATTCGTACACTGGACTGAAAACCCCTACGTCATACCGCCATCCTGTTTTAGTCGCTTTGTTCCAAAATAAACCGCCGAGATGGAGACCCGGTGCACGTCCCGGAGCAATACCTGTGAGGTGGCGGCGCAGGTAATTTTGCGACCAAGCCTTTTCCATGGAGGTACTGCGCAGGGCAGCAGTAATGCTTTCCCGACCTATTTGCGGTGGTAAATACCCGATTATGAGATTTAGCTTTTCATTTTCGGGCGTAAGCCGCCACTGCACATAGGCATTCCAAAGTCTGAACTGTGGCGAAGCACCGTTATTCACGCCAGCCTCCGTACCCGATAGCAAATCGCGCCCCACCAAATCCAGAGCAGCAGTCAGGTTAAATTGCAGATTGGGATACGGTTGCCCTTTGAATCCAATTCGGGTGCGGCGTATTTGAAAATTCAGGCGATCGTCCACCGGATGGTATAGGCTGTCTTTGCTGTCGTACACTTTTTGCCCCAGCGTATAACTGCCCCAAAGCTGCAACCCGATTTCCATTTTTATTTTGTACTCATCCAGCTTTTTACCCAAGCGGTTCGAGGGCTGTTGAGCCATCAGGGCAGGAATGGCAACTAGAAAAAACAAAAAAGTTAGGTGTCCTTTCTGCATCATTCCTCCCATCAATGGGGCAGTTTATTTTGAAAAATACCATAGGCATAAGTGCCTAAGGTTGCGCTAGCAAGGACTACTGCCATGATGCCAAAGCCTTGACCCATAAGGACAAACATCGGCCCAGGACAAGCCCCAATAAGTGCCCAACCCAGGCCAAAAATAGAGCCGGCCAGCAAATGTCTTTTGACACTCAATGCCATTGGAGTATAGGATACCATACTTCTGCTCAGGGTTTTGATTTTGAACCGCTTCATAGCAGCGATGATGATGGCGCCCAAAACAACAGCCGTACCTATGATGCCGTACATGTGGAAGCTCTCGAATCGAAACATTTCATGAATGCGAAACCAGGATACGGCTTCTGACTTGGTCATGATAATGCCAAATAATATACCGACAGAGAAAAAACTTATTAAGCGCATAAGCTTTGATTTTAAACTTAACCTTAAACAATGCAAAAATGGAGTGCCTATCCAAAAAGAAGCGGCATGATGCCCCAGGTCATCAGCAGGCCACCAATGAAAAAGCCGATGACTGTGATCAGGGAAGGCAATTGCAAGTGAGAAAGCCCGGTGATGGCGTGTCCTGAAGTGCAGCCATTGCCATAGCGGGAACCAAAACCAACCAGAAAACCGCCAACGATGGCCAACAAGATTCCCATAGGGTTGCTGAAGTTAAAAAAATCGACGGGCAAAAAACCGTGCCCTTGAGGATAATCAAAGCCCCAATCCTGCTGCAAATGCTCGATGGTGGATGCTGAAATAGCTACGGCCTCCGGGCTGCTTAAAAATTGGCTGGCGAGAAAGCCGCCTCCCAAAGCCCCCAATACAAAAGCAAAGCGCCAATAGCTGTCCTTGAGGTTTTCGTCAAAAAAGGCATGTTTTTTGCCTGCGCCAGCTAGGGTGCATAGATTTTTAAAAGTAGATGATACCCCGAAGTGCTTTCCCATCCAGGTCATCAAAAATAAAATGCCGGATATGGCAGCACCGGAAACAGCCCAATGCCAGGGCTGCCGGATCAGTTCAATCCAGCTTTGAATGTCGGTTGCTAGGTTCATTGCATGAGTGTTTGTGATAAACCAATCGGACTTGTTGAATAATATGACAATTCTTGTGATTTGAAACAAAAGAATTAGCGAGAACCATAGCTCCTTATAATCGCCTGCTTTACGCTAAGTCTCTTCCAACAAAAATTACTAAAGAACGGATTGATTTTGAGGGGTTGTCAGGCTTCTTGTTTGATGGCCTGATTCAGCACGTGGGTCAGCGCATTGGCTGAGAGCATACCAGACTGCCGCCAGATGGCCTCGCCCTTTTTATAAACGATAAAGGTAGGTACCCCGCGAATGCCCAATTGATCGGCCAACGCCGGGTTTTTATCCACGTCTATCTTGATGATGGAGGCTTGGTCGCCCATTTCAGCCGCCACTTCTTTGAGAATGGGGCTCATGGCTTTGCAGGGGCCACACCACTCAGCAGAAAAATCAATCAATACGGGCTTTTCGCCGTTGATCAATTCGCGGAAAGACATTTTTTTATTCATAACTTGATTATTTTTCAGGCAATGATGCATTGCACTTGATGGACAAAATATTGAATCTGAGCACAAAATTACCCTTATGGCTCGGGTTGGTCAGTGACTTGGGTCACATTCCGCAGGAGCTGAAAAAGTATGTCTTGAAAACAATAAAGCCTAATAACTGGTTTCGTCCAATTCCACCTTGCCGGCAAATGTTTTATATACAAAAATAGTATAGGCCGCAACAAGGGGGCCACCGATGGCCGCGATGGTCAACATGATGCCCAGTGATTTGTCAGAAGACGCAGCATTGTAAATAGTGATGTGATGGGCTTCTGCTATTGTGGAGCGCAGCAGCACCGGATACAATTCCACCGCTACCAGTAAAAGCAGAAAACTCACCGTGAGCGAGCTAAAAACAAAAGCAAGCCGGTATTGCTTTTTATTGGCCAAACGCGGTATGTTGGCAATGCTCAAAAAAGCCAGTAAGGGCAGTACAAAAAGCAGGGGCTGGCCTTTAAAATCATCAGAAAGATGAGGGATGTAAATCAAGGTATAAAGCGTAACAATACTAAAACTGACAATGAAAAAAATAATGCTATGCCTAAGCAGTATGCTCAACTTGGCATACAAGCGCCCCTCTGTTTTGAGGAGAAGGTAAATGGCGCCGTGCATCATAAAAAGAGACAGTGTAGTGATACCAACTAGAATGGCATACGGATTGAGAAATGAAAGCCAGTTGTTTTGGATTTCCCCATCTGCACCAATGGCAAAGCCTTGCAATACATTGCCCAATACAACTCCCAGCAATACAGCTAGCATAATACTCGACACGGAATAGCTGACATCCCACAATTGCCGCCACCAAGCCATAGGCTCTTTACTCCTGAATTCAATGGAAATGGCTCGGAATATCAAAGCAGCCAGAAATAACATAAAAGGGATATACATGGCGGAAAATAAAGTGGCATACACGACCGGAAAGCCGGCAAATAATGCGCCACCTCCAATGACCAACCATACTTCATTGCCGTCCCAAACCGGGCCTACCGCATTCAAGGCAATCCGGCGACTGTTCTCCTTTCGGAAAAATAAATGCCAGGCACCAGCTCCCAGATCGAAGCCATCCAAAATGGCATAGCCGGAAAAAAGCGCACCCACAACCAAAAACCACCAAGTGGGATAATCAATGCCAAGTAATGTCATGATTTTTGTTTTTTAGCCTACTTTTATAGTTTTAGGGAACAATAATTTTTATTATCCCCTGAAACGATGTATTTTACCCTACTTTTAGGGAGTAATAATTTTTATCCGATGAAAAATGTGCTCATAGGCCGCGAAAAAGAACAAGAAGTGCTGCGCAAAGCCCTTGAATCGCCCGAAGCAGAAATGGTATCTGTGATTGGCCGACGACGCATTGGCAAAACCTTTCTGGTTAAAACAATTTACAGCGAACGCATCGTGTTTGAGCTCACTGGCACTAAAAATGCGCCTTTGTACGAACAACTCCAAAATTTCACATATGCTTTGCAGTTGGCTTCTAAGAATACCTTGATCATTAAGCCCCCCGATAATTGGATGGAAGCTTTTTTTCTTTTGATCAACTATCTGAGTAAGCTGCCTGATGATCATAAAAAGGTGGTTTTCTTGGATGAATTGCCTTGGTTGTCCACGCACAAATCCGGTTTTTTGCGGGCTTTGAGCTTTTTCTGGAACAGTTGGGCGGTCAACCAAAATATTGTCGTGGTCATTTGTGGGTCAGTGGCTTCTTGGATGATACAGAAAGTAGTGAACGATACCGGTGGTTTACACAACCGGATTACCAAGCGGATTCATTTATTGCCATTCACCTTGGCTGAAACAGAACTTTATTTGCGAAGCCGAAACATCAGTCTGAACCGATACCATATTCTCCAGCTCTATATGGCTATGGGAGGAATTCCCCACTACCTCAAAGAAATAGAACCGGGTAAAAGTGCCACACAAAATATCGAAGACATTTGTTTTGGGCAAACCGGACTTTTACGCGATGAGTTTTCTAATTTGTATGCTGCACTATTCGACCAATCAGATACACACGTTGGCATCATCCGCGCTTTGGCACAAAAGCGTATAGGGATGAGCCGAAATGAGATCATCGGAATGGCCAATCTCAGCAATAGTGGTAGTATCACCAAAGCCCTCGAAGAATTACAGCAATCTGGCTTTATAGATTTCTACCAGCCCTTTGGTTCAAAAAAGAAAAATCAGTTGTATCGCCTGACCGATGAATACTCTCTTTTTTACCTGCAATTCATCGAAAAAAATATCAAAGAACGTGGGGAACTCTGGCAACGCCTGAGCCAAACCCCTGAGTATAAAATATGGTGCGGATACACATTTGAAACCATATGCCTCAAACACTTGCCGCAAATCAAAAAAGCTTTGCAAATCGGAGCAGTCTATACCCTTGCCTCTACATTTAGAAGGAAGGGCTCTTCCACAGAAAAAGGCACTCAAATTGACTTAGTTTTAGATCGAAACGATCATATCATCCATATTTTTGAGATCAAGTTTCACAGCAAGGCTTTTGCAATTAGCCGCGAATATGCCTTGAACTTAAAACACAAACTCGAGGCTTTTGAGGCGGACACCAAAACGCGCAAGCACCTTTTTTTGACGATGATAGCCACTTTTGGCATACAGCCCAACGAACACAGTATCGGGCTGGTCGATCAGGTACTCAGCCTGGATGATTTGTTTCAGCCCTGAGCTTTTGCTCTTATTGCTTTGTCGGTTTATCAAACAAGCCGGCCATTTCCCGCTGATGCGGCCTTTCATCTTCTAGGGCAGCATCGTAAGGGCCATGCTGTATTTTCTTATTCAGCAAATACAAAAATAAGAAAAGGAGTAAGGTATAAATCAGGGTGAACATAATGAGCGAGAACCATACCTGATTGGCTGTCACCGATTGGGACAGCGCATCGGAAGTGCGCAGCAGGCCATAAACGACCCAGGGCTGTCGCCCCATTTCGGCGGCGTACCAGCCCACCTGGTTGGCTATTTGGGGCAAAATAACTGCTAGTACAAATACCCAGAGTAGCCACTTGCGTTCAAACAGCTTACCCCGCCACCATTCAAAGCTCGCATACAGTGACAGCGCGATTAAAAATAGCCCAATGGCTACCATCAAGTGGTAAAACTGGAAAATGGCGTTGAGGGCATTGGGGCGTTCATCCTCAGGGAAAGCGTTTAGCCCCGTAACTGGGGTTTCAAAATCCTGGTGTAGTAAAAAAGTAAGGCCACCCGGTATTTTCAAACCTTTTACCTCCTGCTTTTCTTTGTCCACCCAGCCCATGATGTACATATCGGCTACGGCCAAACTGTCGAAATGACCTTCCAGAGCCGCCAGTTTGGCGGGCTGATTGTGTGCTACGCCGTCCGCTGCTTTATGCCCGGTGAGGAGTTGGCTGAGGGAAAATACCGTGGCTACCACAAGCGCTATTTTGAAGGCTTTTTGCGAAAGCGCTACGTGGCGATTTTTTAATAAATAATAGGCATGCACACTCAATACCAGAAATGCCCCAGCCAGAAAAGCGCCTACCCACACGTGCAGCAGGCGATCCACGCTGGATGGATTGAACACCATGGCCCAAAAATCGGTGATCTCGGCTCGGGCTTTCATGCCTTCGCCCACGATGTGAAACCCGGCAGGGGTTTGCTGCCAACTATTGGCCACTACGATCCAAATAGCCGAAAACATCGAACCCAGCCAAACGCCCAAGGTGGCTATAAAATGAACGCGCGGACTGACTCGGTTCCAGCCGAACAATAAGACGCCCAAAAAGCCGCTCTCCAACGCAAAAGCAAATATGCCCTCTGCGGCCAGGGCGCTGCCGAATACGTCGCCCACATAGCGCGAATAAGTTGCCCAGTTGGTTCCAAATTCAAATTCCATGACAATACCCGTCGCTACCCCGATCCCGAACGTAAGGGCGAATATTTTTGTCCAAAAGCGGGTCATGGTTTCATAAACCGGATCGCCGGTGCGGAGGTAAAGACCCTCCATGATGACCATGATCAGCCCTAAGCCAATACTGAGCGGTGGGTAAATGTAGTGGAAGGCTACGGTGAAGGCAAACTGGATGCGAGCTAGAATTTCAACGTCCATTTGGGATGCTATTTTGCTGGTCTAATATCAAAGTTAAAACACAATTGACACGTTTCTGGATGATCATTTTTTGGTAAAAGTTGCCGGGCAAAAGGAAATTTCTATGGAGGAACGTATCAGCGCATTTACGGTCAGCAACGTGTAGGTTTTAGAATTTTCTGCACCACAGCATTTTTAAAATCGAAATTTCATGCCCGACTGAACTCGCAAAAAACGCGGAGAAGGCGGGGGTGTTCGTTAATCTGAAATTCGCACTGAACCGATTTATGATGTGCGATGTACGATTTTGGGGGCGGAAGCCACACCCTCCTTTATCGATTCGTCCAAGCCGTATAGCCCCCTTGTAAATTAAACAAGTTCTCAAAACCCTGCTTGGCCATTAGGCTACAAGCCCTGGCACTGCGGTTGCCACTTCGGCAATATACTAAATAAGTCTTTCCCTTGTCGAGTGCTGCGATTTTTTGATTGAAATTTGGATCGAATACATTGATTTCTTTGGCCCCTTTGATTTTGCCCTGAGTGGTTTCCTGTGGGGTGCGTACATCCAGGACAACTACGTTGTTGCCTTTCATCATTTTGGTAAACTCCGTGACATCAATGTTTTGGTAAGCGCCACTGGCTGCGGATTGTGCTTTCATCAAAAAAGGCACGGCAATTAACAATACGACTGCAATAATGATAATGGTGGTCATTTTCATGTGTTAAATCCTTGGAATAAATGTTGGCGCAAAATTACCCACCTACCGGATTTGATTGTGTGATGGGGATCACGAAGGGGACGTAAACAATGGCATGCTTGAATTTTCCATATTTAAAATCTATTGAGCCATCTTTTATCTTTTAGAAATAGCTTATAGGCTGAGGTATTCTGACCTGGTCTTTACTTTGACACGGCGGATGGAATAACACTTGATCGGCTGCCTTTAAAATAGTACCTTTGTACAAGATATTGAAAACTTAGAAAACCTGTATAGGTAAAGTTTTAACCAATTTGTCCATTCGCTCAGAATAGCTGGGGCGAAGCATAGGATTATAATCCATTGGTATTGAATGGAGTTTACATTTGCTAGCATTTTACACCATTGCTTATGAGAACAGGTATTAGTTTAGTGTTGCTATCTTTAATCATGTCTTGCACGCCAAAACAGGCAATAGACAAGCCAGTATCAAATGGCACATCAGCAGCCGAATACGCCATCGCCATACACGGAGGCGCGGGCACCATTTTGAAAGAAAATATGACACCTGAAGCGGAAGCTGCTTACCGTCAAACCTTGGAAGCTGCTCTGGCAGTCGGTGAAAATATTCTCAAAAATGGCGGGAGTAGCTTGGACGCTGTGGAGCAAACCATTGTTTTTTTGGAAGAATCGCCGCTATTCAATGCGGGTAGGGGCGCTGTTTTTACCCATGAGGGGAAAAATGAGTTGGATGCGTCGATTATGTCTGGAGCAGATAAAAATGCCGGGGCAGTCGGCGGGGTAACCATAGTGAAAAACCCGATCAGGGCTGCCAGGGCAGTGATGGAAAAATCGCCCCATGTTTTTTTGACGGGGCGCGGTGCGGAGCAATTCGCCATAGAACAGGGCTTGGACACCGTGCCGAATACCTATTTCTTTACCCAGGATAGATGGGAATCCCTGCAATCTATTTTGGAAGCGGAAAACAAACAAAGTGGCTTTTTAATAAACGCCAACCCAGACACTAAATTTGGTACGGTAGGTTGTGTCGCTTTGGACAAAAATGGGCAATTGGCTGCCGGGACTTCGACAGGTGGGATGACCAACAAGCGCTACAACCGCATCGGCGATGCCCCGATCATAGGGGCGGGTACTTATGCAGACAATGCTACATGCGCCGTTTCTTGTACAGGGCATGGTGAGTATTTCATTCGTTATGCCGTAGCATACGATGTTTCTGCTCAAATGAAATATGCGGGAAAAACGCTCTTGGAAGCAGGCAATTATACCATTAACGAGCAATTGAAAGCGGCTGGTGGCGAGGGCGGACTCATAGCAGTAGATCATAAAGGTAATATTGCGATGCCTTTCAATTCGGAAGGAATGTACCGCGCTTATGCCAAACCCAATGAGCGCTACATCGGCATTTATAAAGAGGATTAAGCGCCTTTCAAAAAGCCAAAAAGCTGGTTCATTGATCTTCCCAACAAGTACTCCGAAAAAAAATACACTTTTCAAAAACCGACTGCATCCTGTCACTCGTATATGGTTTTGACGATTCTATAAAGTTCCCTCTAACTTGTTAGATCGTCCATACATTCGGATTCATTTATATTCTTAACCAAACTCATTCTTATCATGAAAGCAAACGCTTGCCTTCGTGCAGTGGCTCTATTGTGCCTGCTTTTAGGCTTTGGTCAGGGCTTCGCTTCCAGTCACCGGGAAGCACCGCTCATCGCCAACGACCCTTTGGCAGACAATACCGACTTGTACGCTTTTCGCAGTCCGGACAACCCGAACACCATTACCATTATTGCCAATTACATTCCGGCAGAACTGCCTTTTGGCGGCCCGAATTACTATACCTTTGGCGAAAACATTCGCTATGAAATCCACATCGACAACGACGCTACTATCCCCGGTGACGAGATCATCTATCGCTTCACATTTAGCAGCATCAATGAAGACCCCACTACCTTTTTTAACATCCGCTTGGGGCTGCAAAACCTGAAAACAACTTACACCATGGAGCGCAGTGTGGATGGTGGACAGACTTTTCAAGTAGTATTATCTGACGGTATCGTACCTCCACCCAATATCGGCCCGCGTTCGATAGAAGGGCCAGTGGGTTTGAATACCGATTACGAATCGCTGATTGCAGCGGCCATTTTGAGCAGCAGTTCGGGCGAAACGGTTTTCTGTGGCCCGGTTGACGATCCATTTTATGTGGACTTGGGTGGTATTTTTGACTTGGGCAACGCACCTCGCCAAAACGGCCCGGCTCGCGATGGATTGGGTCGCTATAACGTTCATACCATTGCCATTCAAATTCCGATTGCTACCTTGCTGAAGAGCGGTGCTCCTGCTACACCAGAGAACATCCTCGATGGCAATTACGTGATTGGTGTGTGGGCATCAGCCAGCAGAAAGGCCATGCGCACCCTGAATGACGATGGCAGCGCACCGGATGAGGATGGCGATTGGGTACAGGTATCCCGTTTGGGTATGCCATTGACCAATGAAGCTGTCATTCCGATCGGTTACAAAGATTATTGGAACTCGTTGACGCCTTATGATGAACTGGGCGATCTCATCCTCGATCCTTTCTTTTACAATCCCGAATTGGCCCTTTATATGGATGACGATCAGTTTGGAGGCGCAGTACCCGCTTTCAGCCCTTTGCGCATCCAGCGCAATTCCTTACAAGCCTTCGATTTTGGCAATGGTCAGGATGGTTTGTATGTCCTGAAAGGCTCTCCAGCAGTGGCAGGAACAGCACTGGACGATGCCATCTTTGGTACTTTATTACTGCCTGGCCCCGGCATGCCTCGTTCAGTCGATTTGTGGCCGGCCTTCCATACAGGCGTACCTAATTTTCCACCTTATCAGTTGGCAACCGGTAAAAATGGCAACCCCTTGGCTGCAGGCAAGCCTTTTGTCAACAACTTCTTACCCAATGGCGGCGATATGCTGCGTTTGAACATGGCCGTTCCAGCTACCGATAGAAACGATCCCAATTTCTCACCACTCGGTTTGGTACAAGCTGCTGTATTGGGCTTGACGGATCCAACTTACGCCTCTAGTGCCGATCTGGAATTCATTCCCAATATGGATGGCTTTCCAAATGGTCGCCGCTTGGAAGACGATGTCACCCGCATTGAATTGCAAGCAGTGGCAGGAGTAGTTTTGGCTGCTGTTGGCTTGTGGTACGACGATTATACCGCAGGTGATGCCAATCCGGTGACCCAGGATCTGCTTGACGTACTGACATATTCCACTGGAGTTGAAGCCAATGACAAAGCATTTTTGGGACAATTTCCCTATTTGGCGGCACCCTGGCGTGGCACTTATGAAAACTAATCAGTTGATTTCTTGTGAAAACCTTTCCTATTCAAAAAACGATAACAATGAAATGCTTCAAATACGCGCTCACGGTCATGTTAACGATCTTGAGCTATCACTTAGCAGTAGCTTCCAGTCACCGGGAAGCGCCACTGATTGCCAATGATCCTTTGGCAGATAATGTGGATCTGTACGCTTTCAGAAATCCGTACAATCCGCGAAATATCATTATCGCAGCTACCTATGTGCCGCTGCAGTTGCCACATGGTGGCCCCAATTATTACCAGTTTGGCGAAAACGTGCGCTACGAAATTCACATCGATAACGACGCTTCTATTCCTGGTGATGAAATCATTTACCGTTTTACTTTTCAGGCTCGCAATGAAGATCCCACTACTTTTTTCAACATCCGCTTGGGTTCTGAAAACCTGAAAATGACTTATAAGCTGGAAAAAAGTATCAACGGCGGCAATACCTGGTTGACCATTGTAAATGGAGGTCCGGTGCCGCCCAACAACATCGGAGAACGCTCGATTCAATCGGAAGTAGGTTTGAATGTACCGAATTATCAAACCTTGGTCAATCAATCCATCCGCAATGCCATCACTGGTGAGAAAGTATTTTGTGGCCCAGTGGATGATCCATTCTTTGTGGATCTGGGCGGTATCTTCGATTTGGGCGATGCTCCTCGCCAAAACGGTACTCCGGCAGATGGCTTGGCCTGCATGAATACCAGCGCAATCGTATTGGAAATTCCAATTCCTTACCTGAGAAAGGCAGGTGCTCGCAGGATTCCCGAAAATATACTCGATGGAGATTATGTGATTGGTGTGTGGGCTTCTGCTAGCCGCCCCCGCATGCGTACCCTGACACAAGGTGGTGAAAGCTATTCCGGCGATTGGGTACAAGTATCCCGTTTGGGTATGCCATTGACCAACGAAGCGGTCATTCCCATAGGTATGAAAGACTACTGGAACGCGATTACACCTTATGACGAACTGGCAGACGATTTACTAGATCAGTATTTCTACAATCCTGAACTGGCTTTGTACATGGACGACGATTTGTTTGGCGGTGCGGTACCTGCATTTGGCCCATTGCGCATCCAGCGCAATTCCTTACAAGCTTTCGACTTTGGCAATGGTCAGGATGGATTGTTTCCGCTCAAAGGTTCAGCCGCAGTGGCTGGTACAGCACTGGATGATGCCATTTTTGGCACTTTACTACTGCCTGGTCCTGGTTTGCCTCGTTCAGTTGATTTGTGGCCTGCCTTCCATACGGGAGTGCCCAATTTTCCGCCCTATCAACTGGCTACAGGCAAAGAAGGAAATCCATTGGCACCGGGAAAACCATTTGTCAATAACTTTTTACCCAATGGTGGGGATATGCTTCGCCTGAATATGGCTGTTCCGCCCACAGACCGGACAGACCCCAATTTTTCTTCTTTAGGATTGATTCAGGCAGCTGTTTTGGGCCTCACTGACCCAACCTATAACACAACGACAGATTTGCAGTTTATTCCAAACATGGATGGTTTCCCAAATGGTCGCCGCTTTGAAGATGATGTTACTAGAATTGAATTACAGGCAGTAGCTGGTGTTGTACTGGCCGCGGTTGGTTTGTGGTACGACGATTATACTGCCGGAGGGGATAACCCTGTTACCCAGGATTTGCTGGATGTATTGACCTATACTACTGGCGTAGAAGCCAATGATGCAGCATTTGGCACCAAATTCCCATTCCTGGCTTTGCCTTGGGCAGGGGATAGCGAATGCAGTGGACCAGTAGCCATGAGTGTCGCCAACCTCAGTGTGCCAAATGGGCACTTGAGTCTGGGCGCTCCCCTACAAGCCAATCAAGAAATCGGCATGAACAACTATCCCAATCCATTCAAGCAAAGTACGGAAATCCGCTTTGATTTGGCTGTCGAGCGAGAAGTTGGTATTGCCGTGTACAACATGAGCGGACAGGTTGTACAGCAATTAGGCAGTGGGTGGTATGCCAAAGGCATCAACCGCCTGACTTGGGATGCCAGCAATCAACCCGCAGGGGTTTACTTTGCCAAAATCACAGCCACCGATGGCACGATTTTGCAAATACACAAAATGATAAAGAATAACTAGTAAGGGGGATTTTTGGAGTGTGTGAGCACCTGGTGTTCTCAGTTCTAATTGCGTCAAGATGTAGGTAAATGGAATGCTGATAATGGCCTGTTGCTGGGCACACTCCTTTTTTTACCCCTATTTCTAACAAGTATTTAACAACCCATTAATAAATTAATCAACCATGCGCCATCAAATACTATTCAGCCTGCTGCTACTTGGCAGCCTGCTCTTATCCTGCCAACAAAACACTTCGACTAAAGATAAGCAAGTGGACGAGTCCACTTCTATTCCTGAGTTATTGGATCGCAATGAAGCATTGTACCACGGTAAGGAATGGGATAATGTACAAAACCAATATGCCCAGTTTCGTGACAAAATCCTTGCAAATGCCGATGCAGGAGAAGCCCGCTTGTTTATGGCTCAATTGTTTATGAACGAAGCCAGAATAACGGGCGAGCACGGTCATTATTATCCCGCTGCTTTAGAATTGTTGAATAAGGCTATTGAAGCAGATACCGAAAACAATGATTTATTGTTTCGGGCTTTGTCCTCTAAAGCAGCGGTTTTACTTTCTCAGCACGATTTCAGCCAGGCTTTGGAAGTAGGACAAAAAGCGGTAGCCATGAACCCCTACAACGCATTTATTTACGGAGTTTTGGTGGATGCCCATGTCGAATTGGGGCAATACGAGAAAGCCGTTGAAATGGCCGATAAGATGATGTCCATTCGACCAGACTTGCGCTCCTATGCGCGGGTATCGTATTTGAGAGAAATTCACGGCGATGTGGATGGGGCAATCGAAGCCTTAGAAATGGCGGTCAAAGCAGGCTATCCGGGCTATGAACAAACCAGTTGGACTCGCCTGACTTTGGGCGAGTTGTACCAGCGATATGACCGGGTGGAGCAAGCGGAGCAAGCATTTCAAATGGCACTTCAAGAACGCCCGGATTACCCTTTTGCCTATGCCGCTTTGGCCGAATTGAAAATTGAGCAAAAAGCATACGAGGCAGCGGAAAAACTTTTGAAGCAGGCCGCAGCTATCATTCCCGAAGTCGGGTTTTACGAACAAATGGCACACATTTATAAAGTAAAAGGCAATCAAATCGATTTTGAAAAAACAATTGCCATCATATTCAGCATGCTTCAAGATGACGTGGACTCCGGACACAATATGAATTTGGAGTATGCTACTATTTACAGCGAGTTGCTACAAGATTATGACAAAGCTTTGGAGTATGCCTTAGCAGAATGGGAAAAGCGCCCTGAAAACATTGATGTGAACCGCCAATTAGCCGGCATCTATTTTGTCCAAAATAATCTCGAAAAAGCACAAAATCATTTTGAGAAAGCCCAAAAAACAAACTCTAAGCACCCTGATTTGTTAGTTCTGCAAGGCCAATTGGCCATGAACTAACTAAATCAAACATGGAGTACAGAAGACTTGGAAAAACCGGCTTACAGGTAAGCGCCCTATCCTTGGGTTCCTGGCTGACCTTTGGCAAACAGATTGGCGACGATGTGGCCGAACAGTTGATGGTTAAAGCCTATGAACTTGGGGTGAATTTTTTTGACAACGCCGAAATCTACGCCCGGGGACAATCGGAGATCGTCATGGGCAAAATTTTGAACAAACTCAACTGGGATCGCAGCAGCTACCTGGTGTCTAGCAAGGTGTTTTTCGGTTCTGGCGGCAAATTGCCCAACCAGACCGGGCTCAACCGCAAGCACATCATGGAGGCCTGTGAGGCTTCTTTGAAACGCCTTCAGGTGGAGTATATCGATCTTTATTTTTGCCATCGCCCCGATCCAATTACGCCGATTGAAGAAACGGTTTGGGCTATGAACCACTTGATACAGCAAGGGAAAATATTGTATTGGGGCACATCCGAATGGTCGGCAGCGTCCATTTTAGAAGCCCATCGAATAGCCAAAGACCTACGTCTGATCGGCCCAGTGATGGAACAACCGGAATACAATATGTTTCACCGGCAGCGATTTGAAAAGGAATATGCTGAATTGTACGACTCGGTAGGGCTGGGTACCACCATCTGGTCGCCTTTGGCCTCTGGCGTTTTGACTGGAAAATACCTGAACGGCTTTCCTGAAGATACGCGCTTGGGCATGACCGGCTTGGAATGGCTGAAAAACAGCAGTCTGACGGAGGAACGATTGGTCAAGGTGCGGCAATTGAAGCAATTGGCGGATGAGTTGAATACTTCATTGCCCAAACTGGCTTTGGCTTGGTGCTTGAAAAATCCAAACGTCAGCACGGTCATACTGGGGGCATCGAAAGTCCACCATTTGGAGGAAAATTTAGCTTCCTCCGAGTTGTTGGCGGTGCTGACGGAAGAGGTGATGGGGAGGATAGAGGGAATTATTGGTTAGGTCAAGGCGAAAGGCTAGTCTTTTCCCGCCTCCTTCGTCATCGGGCAGGGAGGAATCGAAGGCAAGGCGATAGGACAAGCTTTTCCCGCCTCCTTCGTCGTCGGGCAGGGCGCAATCGAGGAATCGAGGTGTGAGTAAGGCTGAGCTTAGCCACACCTACTCCTCAGTTGCTCAAAAAGCCAAGCCTCAAGCCCGGCTAGTCAAATACTCCCTGCCCGACCGGGTGCACCCGGGCGGGAAAAACCAAGCCTCAAGCCCGGCTAAAACTAAATTTTGGCGCATTAGGGGGTGGCGAAAAGAGACATTTTTTTTTGCCGCTTCCCTTTTGATTTAAAATACGACTTTTCATACAGTGATTAAAACGGCCTGGAGTGGATGCTTCAGTCGTTTTTTATTTCCTCAATACATACCGTTGCCACAATTCTTTTGTGAAATCAGCAATATCCGGTACAATGCGAAGCCCTACAATGAGCGCAGCATATAAAATGCTCACCAGCGCGGAGCGCAGCAACAAATCCAGTAGGAAATGCACCTGAATACTTGGAATAAGATGATCGATGAGCAGGCAAAACAAACCTGCTCCGATCACACCAAGCATATTGATGCTGAAGGGGTGCATGCGGAAATGGTGATAGACAAACCATTGCGTAAAGCAGTTGATGGTAAAAATAGTCAACGCAGTAGCCATTGCAGCGCCTACTATGCCGTAGAGCCGGATAAAGAGGAGGTTGGTAAAAATGTTGAGTACAGCAGTGGCTATTTTGAAGGCCAGGTCGTAGCGGTATTGGGGCGAATAGTTGAGGATAATACCGTTGTAACCATTGGCAGTGTGGGCCAATTGGCCTAAGCCGAGGAATACTGCCACGTATTTGCCTACCTCAAATTGCGGGCCGATGATGGTGACGATATGATCTAGATTGATCACTATACCCACGAAAATCAGTACACCTACAGCAAAATTATCGAGTGCCGTACGGCGATATAATTCCTGAATTTTATCGAAGTCCCTATCTTTCCAGGCATCCGATAAAATGGGTGAGGTGATTTTGGCCATACTGTTGTGGGGGATAATAATGACCGATGCGAAAAAGGAAAAGACCCCATAAATTCCCGCTGCCCCGAGATTGAGCAAGGCAGGTATCATTAATATGTCAATTTTGGTGGTGATTTTGCTGCCCAGCGTCGCAAAAATGGAATAAAAGTTGTAGCCGACAATTTCTTTGAAAATCGGTTTCCTGAAAATGCTCCAGTCCATCCGGCGATGCAATTCGCCGATGTGATAACTAAAAGCCAGCATACCCAACACACTCACCAGCAAGCGCGATACGTACCCGATAATGAACACTTCCAGGCTAATTTGGTGGAAAAAATACAAACCTATCAGTGTTAATCCTGCCAGTCGAGCTACCACGTCGCGGAAAAAGGTGGGAATGCGGGGTCGCAAGAGTCCAGAGAGGTAGTTTTCCAGCAAGTCGGAATAAATCAATAGCACCAGCGCAACCAGCAGCATAGGGTAGTACTGCTGAATATACTCCCGGCTGCCCGGGCGATCGTAAATGTTGATAATCAGCTCCTTGAATAACAGAATCAGAATAAAAGTCAATACCAAACCTGCAGTACGAACAACAAAAAGGAAACCGAGGTAACCATTATGGCCTTTTTCTCTATCTTTGAAGTATGGAAAGAAACGGATGATGGAAATGTTACCGCCAAAACCAGCCAACAAAGCCAGGAATTCAGCCATTTCGCTTACCCAAATCGTGAAGCCCAGCACTTCTTCACCGATAATGCGCGGAAAGAGCAGGTTGTTGGCAAAACCCACGATCAGCCCGATGTACATGAACAGGCCTGAACCGATCCCCTGGCGTTTAATGCTTCCCATTTAAAACGAAACGCTTATGAATGTTTTTGTGCTCTGCACCGGACGTACAGCCTCGGTCGCCTTCGCCAAAGCTTGCGAACATATAGAGAATTTTTCAGCTTCCCATGAATCAAGGGTACAATTTCTCGGCGAAGAACGCATTAATTTTCCAGACCAACACATCGAAGTGGACAATCGCCTGAGCTGGTTTATGGGAAAACTGGATGAAAAATACGGCAAATCGGCGTTTTATGTGCATTTGTTGCGCGATAGGGAGGCTACGGCCAGGAGTTTCATGCAGCGATGGGAGATGAAAGGCAGTATCATTCATGCCTATGCCGAAAATATACTCATGGGAGCAAGCGGACAAGGGGAAGACATTTGTCGGGATTATGTGGACACGGTAAATGCCAATATTCGCCATTTCCTGAAAGATAAACCGCAGCAAATGACCATCCATTTGGAGCAAATTCGCCCCGGTTTTGAACTTTTTTGGCAAAAAATCGGCGCAATCGGTAATTTGCAGGCCGCTTTGGCTGAATTCGATGCCAAGCACAATCCATCTTTACCAACTGGCGGTTTGCTGGGAAAACTTAAAAAACGCTTGAAAGGGTCATCACTTGTATGAAAAAAATTTATACCACTTTTTCTTTCTTCAAACAATCCATCGCAGCAAGCCTGTTGATATTAATGATACTGGCTTTTATAGATGCCTACCTGGGGTATCGGGTGTTTTTACACGGCCTTACCCTGCTGATACTGGTCTTTGTGCTGCTGATCTTTCGGATCGTGCAATTAAATTACAAATACCAACTCGATCGGGTGCACGATACCAACCAGATGGAGTCCACCATGTGGCTGTACGCCCAATTTAAACCTAGCGTTGCTTTGCCTGCCATGCGCGATGTAGCAGGCTCCCCTGATTTTCTCAAAGTGTTGGTAGAACAGGTATATCTCCATCAGCCCAAAGTTATCGTAGAAGCCGGATCGGGTGTTTCCTCCATCATCCTTTCAGAAGCCCTGATGGCTTTACAAATGAATTGCGACCATTATGCCCTGGATCACCTGGAGAAATACGCTGATCTGACACGTGAAAAAGTCAAAAATCTCAGGAGCCAGGTGTGGTTTACACCGCTAAAATCTTATGCCATCATGGGAAAAGATTGGCTCTGGTACGATACCGATTTACTTGACAGGATTCCTTCCATTGATATGCTGGTCATTGATGGCCCACCTGAAAACATACAGCCGATGGCGCGTTACCCCGCGCTACCGCTTTTAATCAGTAAGCTCAGCCCAAACGCCGTCATCATTCTGGACGACACCAACCGACCCGATGAACAACAAATTATCCGACGTTGGCAAGAAGAATATAGCTTGGAAGCAAAGTTTTTATACACAGAAAAAGGAACTTGCGTGTTGAGTAGAAAAACAAATGGGAATCAACTAACACAGAAAAATTAAGTTCCCGATTTGTCCTTACCCTAGCAGACACACTTGAAATGAATCGTTTAGCCCGCTAGGGTAAGGACTTTGATTAATCAGGAACACACCCAAATAAAATGAAAAGAACATATTTAAATTCAATCCTCTCTCCAGCCCCTATCTACCTCAACCAAGCTCTGGCCTTTATCAGAGTGTTCGTAGGGGGCTTACTAGCCTTTCATGGGGTGGAAGTCTTTAACCCAACGCTCATGCAAGAATACGCCCAATGGGAAGCCTTTGCTGGCTCCCAGGCTTTAACGATGGTGTACCTGGGAAAGTCGGCTGAATTGGTATCGGGAATTTTGTTGCTATTAGGTTTGTTAACCCGTGTGGGAGCGCTGATTGCCATTGGCGCGCTGTCGTACATCACCTTTTTTGTGGGTAGCGGGCGGTTTTGGTACGAAGACCAGCATCCATTCATGTTTGTGCTATTTGGCATCCTTTTTTTGTTTACCGGCCCAGGAGCCTGGAGCTTGGATAAGCGGATTTTTAAGTAGCCAAAATAACGATGATCCCCTATTAAAAAAGTTGCAACAGTGAAAGTGACCAATATACATAGAAGGACGCTCCAACAGCCCAAAGAAAAATTGGTAGAATGGTTTACTACCCTGGCCACTGATCAGGATCGGGTATGGCCTTCCAAGCAATGGCCGCCGATGCGCTTCAAGGAAGGGCTACAAGTTGGCGCTAAGGGTGGACATGGCCCCGTCAGATATACAGTAGAAAAAATGGATAACTGGGAGTACATCCAATTTCGATTTACTCAACCCAAAGGTTTTCACGGTTATCATCGCTTGGAAATCAATGCCGTAACACGTACTCAAACAGAGATAAAACACGTACTTAAAATGAATACGTCAGGCGCAGCCACCTTTTCCTGGCTGTTGGTATTTCGGCCTTTGCACGATGCTTTGATAGAAGATGCTTTCGATAAAGTGGAAAACCAGTTTTCTGATCAAACAAAACGAACGGCCTGGAGTTTTTGGGTCAAATTTTTGAGAAATATCCTTAAAAAAATCACGGCATGAAATTTTATTATGAACTCGCCGATTGGTGGCACCTCATGTCTGCCCCCGAAGAATACGAAGCAGAAGCGGGCATTTTTTGGGAAATCATCACCCGGCACAAAGCAGATGTAAAAACTGCGCTGGAACTGGGCAGCGGTGGAGGCAACAACGCTTTTCACCTCAAGCATAAATGTGCTTTTACGCTCAGCGATATTTCCCCGGCGATGATTCAGAAAAGTCAGGAAATCAACCCAGAATGCGCACACCACGTAGGCGACATGCGTACGCTAGATTTACAACAGACTTTTGATTTGGTGTTTATCCATGACGCCATTATGTTCTTGACCTCAGAAGAAGACTTGCTGCGCGTATTTGAAGTGGCCAAAAAACATTTGAATCCGGGCGGCTTGCTGTTCATTACACCCGATTTTTTCAAAGAAACCTTTGTGCCTTCAACCGATTGTGATGGCCAAGATGATGGACATAGAAGCCTGCGCTACCTCGAATGGTACTACGATAAAGATCCCGACGATTCCGTCTTTGAGGTGGAATATGTATATCTGTTGAAAAACGGAAATGAACCGACCCAGTGTTTGCACGAAACCTATCAGGAGGGACTTTTTTCCAAAATCACCTGGGAGCGCCTGCTGAAGCAGTCGGGTTTTGAGGTCATTTTTGAACCCATTCAGCATACGGGTTTGGAGGACATGACCTTTTATGGAATTGTTGGAAAAATGAATTAGAATGGTAATAGATGCCGCCTCCGACTACTTCCGCCACCAGGGAAAAAACGCCGAAGTCCGCTGCACATAATCGGCATATTCTGGTCGGGTGCTTTTCAGGCGCTTTTCCAACAAAGGCACCCCGGATACCCGCATCAATAAAAAGGTCATCAACAAGGGGCTGAATACCAGCAAAATACCATCAGGCAAAGCTAGCGCAAAACAAAAATAGCCCCACCACAACAAGGCATCCCCAAAATAATTGGGGTGGCGGCTATAGCGCCAAAGCCCTTTGTCCAATACTTTGCCTTTGTTAGTCGGTTTTGATTTAAAGCGGCGCAATTGCTCATCCGCCACTGCTTCAAATCCAAAGCCCAGCAGCCAAAGCCCGATACCCAAGCCGTCCCAATAGCTGAATGGAGTAGGGGAGGAGAGCGCCACATGAGCCAGGGGCGTTGCGATAAGCCAAAGCAATACCCCTTGCAAGGCAAAAACCTGAAACCAGGACACCCACCAATAATGCCTACCTGAAGCTGCCCGGAATGCCTGATAGCGGTAGTCTTCTCCTTTGCCCAAGTTGCGCCAACCGATGTGCAGGCTCAAGCGCAAACCCCAGATACTGAGCAGGATGCCCAGCAAACCCGTTTTGAGGTCAAGTTCTTGGCCACTTTTGAATACAAAGAACCAGTAAATCAGCACAAAACCCAAGCCCCAAAACACATCCACGATGCTGGAATCTTTCCAATACAAACTCAGCAGCCACAGAATGGAGGTAAGCAACAGGATGAACCCAAGTCCTTGCCAGTAGAGGGGGGTAAAAAGCAAGTCCATTATTCACAACCCAATTGTTGCCGCGACAGCGCATCGTTATTGGGAAAGCAATTGCCCGAAGGCAGGGACTCCGGCACGTAGCGCTTTAAGTTGGGGTCGTACAGCGCATTTTCCAAAAACAGGGTAATTGCGTCGATTTCCGTTTCTGTTAGCCCTAAGGAAACAAAACTACTGGCCAAATAATGAGCCGGTACATCCGGATTTTCAGCCACCGCCGCATTTTTATAAGCCACTACATCGCGCACACTTCTAAAAGTACCGCCATGACCAAAGAATGGGGAATCCTTTAGGTTGTACAATTGAGGCACCTTGAATTTGTAATTATCTTCCGGCCTTCCCGTAAAACCGCCTCGCCCTAAATCGGCTGGCGAATCGACCGCTGTCAAAAAAGTAGGTTCATCGCAATCAAACAAATCTTTCATCCCAAGCGCATAAAATGCCATGCTATTCAGTGCCGGCCCGGTATGGCAACTATTGCAGCCCGCTTTTCCAAAGAAAAGGAGGGCACCTTCTTTCTCGGCAGCACTCATCGCATCATAGTCGCCAGCCAACCAAGCCTGGAACGGCGCCTCATTGGCGAATAGCGTTCTTTCATAAGCGGCAATGGCCAATCCACTTGTAATTTTGGTGTAGCGTTCTTCCGCCGGAACATCCGGGAAGGCGGCATCAAATAGGGCTTTATAACCCGTACTCTCCAGCCAGGCAGTATCCATATCCAGGCGATGCACCGTCAATCCGGCAATAGCTTGGGTTTCCAAGCCTTGAAAGCCCAGGTAGTTGTTGAAAATGGGCGTATTCGGCGCCCAGGCATTTTCGGTACCTAAATTCATCCCGGTTGCGCCAAACTGGCCATTCCACAGCATGACTTCCTGGTAAGCCCCGTTCATAGCAGAGGGGCTGCGTATGGGCTGCACGTCCAGATCATTGACGGAATAAGTCGCATCGGCATCGCGCCCTTCTCCGTTGACACCAAAACCCGTACCACCTTCGCCGATACCCTGAAATCGACCGGCCTGAAACCCTGCGGAAGCAAAATGGCAGGACGCACAGGAATAGGTACCCAAACCAGCATTTTGCTTGGGTTTTATAGCCAAGCCTGTTTCGTGAAACAACAATCGACCCAGCGCTACTTTTTCAGCGCTCAGCCAGTTTTTAGGGTCTTGCGGAATGCGGTTGAAATCTTCGCTGGCTGGAAAGCGAAAATGAGCTAAGCCATTTCCAGGCGCATTTTCTACTAATACCTGCTCCAATTGCTGGTCTAATTCACTTTTTTCTGGCGAAGGCACGCTGGAGTCATCATCGCTGATACATGCTTGCAGCAGGATCACTACTAGCAAGAAGAAAACGGAAGTTATTTTTAAACTGGGCATAGGAAATTTTTTTATGTCCCCTTTTACGACAATACCTTAGTACTGGTTTCAAATACTTCAAAAATAAGTCTATTCCACGGAATATTCTTTTGAAAATAAAACATTATTTTGAAAACCTACCCCTTACTCCAAATTTTCAAAACAGGTATAAATTCGCTATACAGCCTATTCCTTCTGGCGAAAAATGTCTATATATTTAATATATTGATAATCAATATTTTACAGATAAAATCGCTTTGGTTTTTACTCGCTTATGCAATCGTGTATATCAAAAGTATATACTTCTAATACAGAATAATAAATCTATTTTTACCCAAAATCGACGAATTATATTTCTGATTTTTCCGATGTAACAAAATACTTAACCAGACGCTGTACTTCGATGAAAAATTTACTCCTACACTTGCTACTTATTTTTTCGGCAGCGACCCTAGGCGCGCAAGCCGGCCGGGTTTCCATCATGCAGCAGACTCAAGGCATGACATTGATGGTTAATGGCGAAGCTTTTATGATCAATGGTATGAACTGGGATTATTTCCCTGTGGGTACTAATTATGCTTACACTTTGTGGAAGCAACCCGATGACATTATCCGGGCGGCGCTGGATGAGGAAATGTCTCTTTTGAAAAACATGGGGGTCAACGCCATTCGCCAATACACCGGCGTTCCCGCCAAATGGATCCGATACATTTACGAAAATTACGGCATTTATACCATGCTCAACCATTCTTTTGGTCGGTATGGGCTTACTTTGGATGGTGCTTGGGTAGCCAATACGGAGTATGCCGACCCCAGGGTACGCGAGTTATTGATGCGTGAGGTTCAGGAAATGACCGAGGAATACCGGAATACCCCAGGGTTGTTGATGTACTTACTGGGGAATGAAAACAACTACGGCTTATTTTGGGAAGGTGCTGAAACAGAAGACATTCCCATTGAAGACCGCAAGTCCACCATTCGCGCAGAAGCCATGTACAAGCTGTTTAATGAAGCGGCTGTAAAAATGAAAGCCATTGATACCACGCATCCGGTAGCTATGTGCAACGGCGACTTACTTTTTCTAGATATCATCGCCCGTGAATGCCCCAGTGTGGACATTTTTGGAGTCAATATGTATCGCGGCGTTTCTTTTGGCGATGCTTTCGAGCGGGTAAGAACGGAATACGGCAAACCCCTGATGTTCACCGAATTTGGTGCCGATGCCTTCAATGCGATCACCAATAGCGAAGACCAACAGTCTCAAGCCTATTATATGGTAGGCAACTGGAAAGAAATTTATGAAAATGCAGCGGGTTTGGGTAAAGCAGGCAACTCGATCGGCGGTTTTACCTTCCAATTCAGCGACGGTTGGTGGAAATACGGCCAAACCAGCAACCTGGATGTACACGATAACAACGCTTCCTGGTCAAACGGCGGTTACGCCAACGATTATGAGCCGGGCGAAAACAACATGAATGAAGAGTGGTTTGGTATATGCGCCAAAGGGCCGACCAACGAAAGAGGGCTATACCATTTATATCCTCGCGCCGCCTATTATGCCTTAAAGGAAGCACATCAGCTCAATCCTTACGGAAATGGGGTAAGTCTGGCATCTGTCCAAACCCATTTTGACAATATCCTTTTGATGGATGCCGTGGTCAGTGCAAGAGGCGATAAGGCCGCTTTGGAAAGCGAGCAGACGGGGAAAATCCGGCTTAGCCGCTTGAGTGCAGAATTGACTACCTTTAATACAGGTGGTAGCCTAATCACTACGCCCAAAGAAGCCGACCCCAACGCAGAAGTGTTTCCCAACCAATTGGGATTCGACCACATGCAATCCTTTTTTGTAGGCGTAGCAGGCAATCCTGCACCCAATATGCGGGCAAATGTAGAGTTCAACGTACTGGGTAATGTCGCGCAAAACCCCATCAACGAAATATTTTACGAAAACCGGGGGCGTCCGGTAGTGACCAATACGGCCAATGGCCCAGTCACTTTGAATGATGTCAACAGGATTCAGTTCTATCGGGCGGATTTCACTTGGAATCACAAAGACTTTGACCTGACGGGCTTTTACAGAACAGGGCATTACCATTGGGGCTACGAGGGCGATTTTTTCGGCCTTTACCCTGAAGCCAATTACGGCCCTAATATTGACATTTACAATGGTCAGGCACCGCTGGGCTTTGAATTGGATGGCAAAAGAAAGCTAAAAGGCTTGAGCATAGCGATGGGGCCAGAGTTATGGTGGGGCGCCAACCCGGCGGTATTGGTAAAATACAGCAAGCAATTGGGGGGCATTGACCTGACGGGTATTTTCCACGAAGACTTGGAGCAGCGCGGTACAACCGAAAGCTCCTTTGCGATACCACAGCCCAAAACACGACGTGCCACGCTACACGCCAAGACCAAAATAGGCGGGCTCGGCTTTGAACTCGGTGGTATTTGGGGCGGAGACCCCCTGATTGGCAGAACATTCCAAATCGCGGTAGAAGACAAAGAGGAATACACCGTTTATCAAGATCAGATCAATGCAGAGGATACTTGGGGCGGCAAGGTGAAGCTGACTTTTTCAAAAGGCAGAATCAATTGGTATGGGCAAGCAGCAGCGATGGCGCTGGTGGCCAATGGCGGCGCAGATTATACGAAGACATTCACTGGATGGCGATTGAAAGACAGCGGCAGTGGCAATCAATACAATGTTTTAAGTGGCTTCACTTACGGAATGGGTAATTTTCAGATAGCGCCTAACTTTTTGTGGCAACGCCCTATAGAAGGCCCTATCCCTTCGGATGTACCTGCTCCGGGCAGACCGCGCAATATCCTGGATGATCCTTTTTCCGTCAGGGTAAACCGCGAAACGGTGGCCGGAGAAATCCTGATCACTTTCGACCCTACACCTGGTACGTGGATGTACGAATGGGACAACGACAAAGCAGAAGATGCAGAGTTTGCCTTGAGCGCGGGCTTTGTATATCGCCATCTGCCCACGATTCAGGATGCGGCTATTGGTATCCTACCCGATGGGCGCACCACTTTTGCTTTTCCCGGTTCGGCACCAGCCGAGGATTTATGGGAGGCTTATGCCCGCATCGTATCCAAATGGAATCCTGATTTTGGCTTCATCGCCAACGTCTATTCTGGCAATGCCCAGGCCAATGGCAGTGACCCCAGACTCCTTCAGCGTTTTGGTGTTGATCTGCGCATGATTTACAAAAAAATCAAGTTGACCTCAGCGGTAAAAGTTAATGACTGGGGGCCTTTTGATTACCACCGCGATTTCAACCTAACTTTCCCCTTGCAATTGATGATGGATCTATCTACTTCGTTGGGAAAACCACAGTGGTTTGATCTGCCCAATACCAAGATCGGTGTGCAGGGCATTTTCCGCACCCTCGATCAGTTTTCGCCGCGCTATGCCCCCACCTATGTACTTAACGCAAATGGGGAACTGGTGAGCGACCCGACAGCGCCTGGCTATGACAATGGCAATGAATGGGAAATACGCACGTACATTCACATCAACATCTTTCAGTAACCAACACTATCCAAAAAAAATCGAGCGATGAAAAATACCTATTATTTTCCGATCATCTGCCTGTTTTCAGTTTGTATGGCATTTCTGGCAAGTTGTGAACGCGATGTGGACGAGCTGGAATTGGCCACTTATCCGACCACTGCCGAGGTGTTTATCGATGCCTTCAGCGCAGGACTAAATTATGCCGCTTTTGGCGGTTCCGACGTTCGGGCTTTTGATGTGGACACAGAGGTGAAATATAGCGGCACAGCATCTATGCGCATTGCTGTACCCGATTTTGAAGACCCAGCAGGCGCTTATGCCGGGGGTGTTTATTTTACAAGTACAGGTCGCGATTTGTCGGGTTATACGGCACTGACTTTTTGGGCAAAAGCCTCCAAATCCGCTACAATAGACCTCATTGGTTTTGGCAATGATCTGGGGGAAAATAAATACCAGACAGCCATAGCTGGGCTAGAAGTGAATACCAATTGGCGCAAATATTACATACCTATACCCGATCCTACCAAGTTGACAGCAGAACGGGGAATGCTTTTTTATTCGGAAGGCCCTGAAGATGGTAAAGGCTATACCTTCTGGATCGATGAAGTGCAATTTGAAAATCTGGGTACCATTGCTCATGCTCGTCCGGGTATCTTCAATGGAGAAGACCTAAATGTGGAAGCAGAAACTGGAGCCGTATTTTCCGCTCAAGGTTTTGCCACCTTTAACTTACCCAATGGCGTGGATCAGCGGGTGGAGGCTGCGCCTTCCTATTTCGAGTACAGCTCCTCCGATGGAAGTATAGCCAGTGTGAGTGCTTCCGGTCAGGTTTTGGTGATGGATGCAGGTACGGCTGTTATTACAGCTACGCTGGGGGGAATTGAAGCGGAAGGTTCGCTGACCATCGTTTCTACTGGAGCCCCGATTTTGCCCCTGACTGCCGCACCTACACCTAGCATCCCGGCAGAAGATGTGATCTCTGTTTTTAGCAATGCGTATGAAAATGTGCCAGTGGATTTTTTCAATGGCTATTGGCAGTTTTCCACAGCGCAAACCTTTGATGTACAGGTGAATGGCGATGATATCAAGCGCTATACCCAGCTCAATTTTGTGGGCATACAGTTTACAGCCCCTACCATAGACGCTTCAGAAATGACGGACTTCCACATTGATATCTGGACACCTGATGCGGTAGCACCTTCTACCACTTTCAAGATTTTACTCGTTGACATTGGGCCCGATGGTTCTTTTGATGGAGGGGATAATTCCTCGCATGAAATTACCATCAGCAGTTCGATGCTTCAGTCGGAAGCTTGGGTTAGCATTGACCTGCCATTTTCTAGTTTTCCAGGGTTAACTTCCAGGTCGCATCTGGCGCAAATCGTGCTTTCTGGCGACTTACCCAATGTTTTTGTAGATAATATCTATTTCTATGACGATGGTAATGGAGGCGGGGGGCCTGATGGCCCGCAAGTGGCTGCGCCAAACCCGACTCAAGCGGCAAGCGATGTGCTTTCCATTTTCAGCGATGCGTATTCGAATTTGCCCGGAACAGACTTTAATCCCAACTGGGGACAAGGAACTGTGGTGACACAGGAAGCGATCGCAGGTAATAATACCTTGGTTTACAATGGATTGGATTATCAAGGGCTACAACTGGCGTTTAATCAGGATATTTCCGACATGGATTTCCTGCACCTGGACTATTGGAGCAGTAACTCTTCTTTGCTCAATGTGTATTTAATCAGCCCTGGCCCTCTGGAAGCAGCTTATGCACTAAGTGTTCCTACCAGTGGCTGGTCGAGTGTTGATATACCGCTTTCCGCTTTTGCCGGCGTGGACTTGGCTGATATTTTCCAGTTCAAGTTTGATGGTAATGGCACGATTTATCTGGATAATATCTACTTCTTCAAAGATGATGGCGGGGGCGGAACAGAGCCTACAGCGGCAGCACCAACGCCTACCTTGCCACAGGCCAGCGTCATATCCCTGTTTAGCGAAGCCTACACTAACGTACCTGTTGATACCTGGCGTACGGATTGGTCGTCGGCCAATTTGGAAGATGTCAGCGTAGCGGGTAATGCGGTGAAAAAATATTCGGCGCTCGACTTTGTGGGGATTGAAACAGTGGCCAATCAAATTGATGCGGCAGCTATGACGCACTTCCATATTGATGTCTGGTCAGCTGATTTTACCTTTTTTGGAATCAAACTGGTGGATTTTGGCGCAGATGGTGCTTTTGGTGGCGGCGACGATGTGGAGCATCAGATCAATTTCGATATGCCTGCAAAAAGTCAATGGGTCAGCTATGACATTCCTTTGAGCGATTTTACTGGATTGGTCACAAGAGGTCATATCGCCCAGTTCATTTTGGTAGGACAGCCGACGGGTGCCAATACGGTTTATGTGGATAATTTGTATTTCCACAATTAATAGCATTTCATTGATTTAGGTTTGCTGCATTTGCTGATGTCGTAAACCTGAAAACACAAAAGAAATAAAACCTATCATGCAACATTTAATGATAAAATCCATAGGCAAAAGCCTTTTCATGTTAGGACTCATGGCAGTCTTATTGCTCAATTTAAACAATTGTGAGGTGAACGAAGCGCAAACACTCGAACAGCGCAATTGGCAACTGGTTTGGAGTGATGATTTTGACGGGGAGGCAGGTACCTTACCTGATGCCTCTAAATGGACTTATGATATCGGAACCGGCGACAATGGCTGGGGCAATCAGGAGTTGGAATATTACACCAACCGACCAGAGAATGTGTCATTGGACGGGGAAGGTCATCTGGTTATTACGGCTCGCCGCGAAGCCTTTGCCGGATCGGCTTTTACATCAGCCCGTATCAAAACGCAGGGTTTATTTTCACAAGCTTATGGCCGCTTTGAAGCCCGCATAAAAACGCCTTACGGCCCTGGTATTTGGCCCGCTTTCTGGATGTTGGGCGATAATATCGAAACCATAGGTTGGCCGCTTTGTGGCGAGATAGATATCTTGGAGTTGCGCGGCCAGGAGCCCAATATTATCAATGGCACCCTGCACGGACCTGGCTATTCGGGAGGGGCTGCCATAACCCAGACTTATGGCTTTGAGAGCGATCGCTTCGATGTTGATTTCCATCTATTTGCTGTAGAATGGGGCGAGGACTATATTGACTTTTTTGTGGATGATACGCTTTATCAACGACTTACCCCGGATGATTTGACGGGAGAGTGGGTGTTTGATACCCCATTTTTTCTCATCTTGAATGTGGCAGTAGGGGGCAATTATGTAGGCTTTCCAACGAGTTTGACGCCTTTTCCACAAATGATGACAGTGGATTATGTGAAGGTATATAGAGAAGTTGGGTGAGGGTGAGGGTGAGGGTGAGGGTGAGAGTGAGAGTGAGGGTGAGGGTGAGGGTGTGTGGGCATGGCTAGGCTTGGCCATGCCCACACACTCACCCACACCTCGAATACTCCCTGCCCGACCGGGTGCAGCCCGGGCGGTAAAAGCCTAGCTTTAGCCAGGCGATCGAATACTCCTTGCCCCCGTCCGATCCCGCTGAGCGTATCGGCCTCAGCGGGATCGTCCGGGCGGGCGAATCACGCTGAAAGCGGGAGGCGGGAAAAGCCAAGCTTTAGCCAAGCCATCAATAAAACAACAGACAAAAACCCTTTAACATGGCACACTATCAAACTTCACGTAAAGACAAAGTACCTACCATACAAAAAGCCGCTTTCGGAGCGGGGCATTTGGTCAATAACTTATTGCCGGGTGCACTAGGTGTTTTTTCTTTTTTCCTGCTGACTGCATTTGGGATGGATCCCTTTTTAGCTGGTTTGCTGGGCGGCTTGCCGCGTATTTACGATGCCATTTCTGACCCTATTATGGGGTACGTATCAGATAATACCAAATCCAAATGGGGACGCAGAAGGCCGTACATATTTATAGGTGCCATTCTAAGCGGCATCTTGTTTGCCTTGTTGTGGCAATTGGATGCCGATAACTCCCAGCAATACAACTTTTGGTATTTCCTGCTTTTTTCGCTGATATTTCTAACGGGTAATACCATTTTTGCCACACCGCTCATTGGCTTGGGCTATGAAATGACCTTCGACTATAACGAACGTACTCGGCTCATGGCTTTTTCCCAAACCATAGGACAGTTTGCCTGGATGATTGTACCCTGGTTTTGGGTACTCATTGCCAACCCCGACCTGTTTGCAACGCAGGCGGAAGGCGTACGTACACTCTCCATCATCGTGGGAGGGGTATGTTTGGTGTTGGGCGTACTGCCCGCCATTTTCTGCAAAGAAGTGGACCAATCCAACCTTCAAAATAGGGAAGAGCTGTCCTTCAATAAGTTATTAGATAATCTTAAAGGGCTTATTCGCAATATGGTTTTGATTTTTAAAAACCGATCATTTTTGAGGCTATGCGGAGCTACCTTTTTAGTATTCAACGGATTTCAAATGGTAGCCTCGTTTAGTTATTTTATCATTGTGTTTTATTTGTTCAATGGCAAATACGAGCTTGCCGGTAATTGGCCTGCTTGGTTTTCCACCATCAGTGCGATTGCCACTGCCTTTTTAATTATCCCCATTATCACCTGGATGTCGAATAAATGGGGCAAACGAAAAGCATTTATCATTTCTACCGGCATTTCCATGGTGGGCTATTTGTTGAAATGGTGGGGTTTTAGCCCTGATAATCCCTGGTTGATGTTTATGCCCATTCCTTTGATGGCATTTGGTATAGGTGGCTTGTTTACCCTGATGATGTCCATGACTGCCGATGTGTGCGATCTGGATGAATTAAACAATGGAATGCCGCGCAAAGAGGGAACTTTTGGAGCTATCTATTGGTGGATGGTCAAATTGGGGCAAGGCTTGGCGCTGGTATTAGGCGGCTTGGTCTTAAAATTAGTCGGGTTTGACCAAAATGCTGCTGTACAAACCGCCGAAACCATCACCAATCTTCGATTAGCCGATATTATTATTCCCGCCATTACGGCTGGCCTGGCCATCATCGTGATGTGGAATTACGATTTGACGGAAGAAAAAGCACATGAAATTAAAGCAGAATTGGTAAGGCGAAGAGGAGAGCTGTAAAGTGCGTTTTGCTTAGACAGCTTGAGCTTGCCTGTCCGAATTAGCCATAGGAGGGTATGCCCTTCACTAGAATAAAAAAGTCAAGTTTAAAACAAAAAACATGTCATACAGAGCAGAACGATACTTATCATTGGCCGGGGTCAAACCGGAAAATTATCTTTCTGAGGTATCTGGAGCGGAAATCAAAGATTTATTTCTGGAAATCCTCAACAACGGTGTTTATGGTTTTTGCTTCAGCGCTTATGAAGAGGGGCAAAAGCCGGGTGATATCCTTTCCGAAGAGCAGGTAAGCAGGCGATTGCAGATGTTGAAGCCGCATACTCAATGGATTAGGTCATTTTCCTGTACAGAAGGCAATGAGCTCATTCCAAGAATAGCCAAAAGCATGGGGATGAAAACCCTCGTTGGGGCTTGGCTGGGAAAAGATCCTGAACTTAACGAGCAAGAAGTGCTAGGCTTGATTGCCTTAGCTAAGGAAGGCTTAGTGGATATAGCTGCAGTAGGTAATGAAGTATTATACCGCAAAGATTTGTCGGAAGAGGCACTGCTGGAACACATTCAAAGGGTGAAAGCAGCCATTCCAGAAATTCAGGTAGGATACGTGGATGCTTATTATGAGTTTTCGCAGCACCCCAAAATAACAGCAGCATGTGATCTGATTCTGGCCAACTGTTATCCCTACTGGGAAGGCTGCCCAATTGAAGATTCTTTGGAATATCTAAAGAAAATGTACCGGCAGGCTGCTCAAGCAGGGAACGGAAAAAAGGTGTTGATCTCCGAAACGGGCTGGCCGAGTCGGGGGGAAAACCTTAAAGGAGCTGTCCCTTCGGAAAGACACGCCCTGGAGTATTTCATCAATACCCAAATGTGGGCTTTGGACGAAGACATTGCCCTATTTTACTTTTCTTCCTTTGATGAATCATGGAAAGTAGGCGCCGAGGGCGAGGTTGGGGCTTATTGGGGGATATGGGACAAGCATGAAAAGCTGAAATTTTAGAACAAATATCAAACGCCTGTTTAGGAAGCGCGGTCTTCAAACCTCTGCATAGGCGGGTGTGTTTCAAAAAACTTTTTATCAAAAGTGTTTTTTGATGAATCGACCCTGGCTTTGGGCAGTATCAAAATTTTATAAGAAAGCCGTTTTTGCCAAAGAATGAATATCATTTATCTCAAAAAAAAAATCATAAGTATGAAACTTTTTACTTTTTTACTCTTGTTCTTTCCGCTTGCAACTGTTTGGGCGCAGCCCACCACAAGTGCACCGGTGCCACCGCCCAGAAATGCGACGGATGTGATCTCTATATACGGGGATGCTTATACCAACATATCGGATATCAACTACAACCCCAACTGGGGGCAATCCGGTACGGTTGATCCTGCATTCAACCCAGGCGATGGCAATTTGGCTATGTCCTACACGAATTTCAACTACCAAGGCACTGATTTTGCAGGCAACCCGCAGAATGCTTCCGCAATGGAGTTCGTGCACATAGACATTTGGACAAGCAATGCTACTGTTGTGAATTTTACCCCCATAGACATGAGTGGAGTAGGGCCTTCAGAAGTATTGGTTAGCGTTCCGCTCCTGGCTGGCGAATGGAGCAGCGTGGATTTGCCTAAGAGTGCCTTCACAGGCATGTCATGGAATGCCGTTTTTCAATTGAAATTTGATGGACAAGCCGGCGCTACACCCTCCGATATATATTTGGATAACATTTACTTTTGGAAAAACCCGGTTTCTCCGGACACGGATGTTACCCTAAGCGATTTACAAGTGGATGGTGCTACCATTTCGGGATTTACACCTAGTGCTTTTAATTATTCCTACGGTGTGCCTGGTGGAGCTGCGATCCCGCAAATTACCCAGGCTACTACGACTAATCCTGCTGCTACCGTAACAGCTATTAACCAAGCTTCCGGAATTCCCGGCAATGCTACTGTTCTGGTGACAGCGGCCAATGGCACCACTACTGGCACTTATACGGTATCTTATTTTTATAGTTCACCAGCTACGGCAGCGCCTACGCCTACCACAACCGGCGATGTCATTTCCCTGTTCAGCGATGCATACACCAATGTGACAGTGGATACTTGGAATACCGTTTGGAGCGCGGCAGTCTATGAAGAAGTCCAAATTGAAGGCAATCCCACCCAAAAATACACGAGTTTGGGCTTCAACGGTGTAGAAACTACTACCGAACCCGTAGATGCCTCTGCTATGATGTTCTTGCACATGGATGTATGGACACCCAACATTACCACGCTGAACATGAAACTGGTAAGCTTCCTGGGTGACGGCTTTGGCGGCGCCAATGGCGATACAGAATCCAACCTCAATGTCAGCCTCACGGCTGGCGAATGGAACCATGTGCAAATACCATTGGCTGATTTCACAGCAGCAGGTTTGACAGATTTAACCGACTTGAATCAGTACATTTTCACCAGCGACCCATTTGGATCTGGTATCCTTTATCTCGATAATATGTATTTTTCGGTAGAGGGAGTGAGTATCGACGCACCTACAGTAGCCGCACCAACGCCCACGGAAACGAATGTCATTTCGCTGTACAGCGATGCCTATACCAATGTATTGGTTGACACTTGGAACACGGTTTGGAGTGCGGCAGTCTATGAAGAAGTTCAAATCGCGGGTAATCCGACCCACAAATACACCGATTTGGGTTTCAACGGTGTCGAAACCGTGGCTGCACCTGTGGATGCATCAGGAATGATGTTCTTGCACATGGATGTATGGACACCCAACATTACTACGCTGAACGTAAAACTGGTGAGCTTCCTGGGTGACGGCTTTGGCGGCGCCAATGGCGATACAGAATCCAACCTCAATGTCAGCCTCACAGCTGGCGAATGGAATCAGATCAAAATACCGTTGAGCGACTTCACCGCAGCGGGCTTGGCCGATTTGACCGACTTGAATCAGTACATTTTCACCAGCGACCCATTTGGCACCGGTATTTTGTATTTGGACAATATGTTCTTCTCAGCAGAGGATGGCGGAATTGAAGAACCCCTGGTAGCCGCACCAACGCCCACGGAAACGAATGTCATTTCGCTGTACAGCGATGCCTATACCAATGTATTGGTTGACACTTGGAACACGGTTTGGAGTGCGGCAGTCTATGAAGAAGTTCAAATCGCGGGTAATCCGACCCACAAATACACCGATTTGGGTTTCAACGGTGTCGAAACCGTGGCTGCACCTGTGGATGCATCAGGAATGATGTTCTTGCACATGGATGTATGGACACCCAACATTACTACGCTGAACGTAAAACTGGTGAGCTTCCTGGGTGACGGCTTTGGCGGCGCCAATGGCGATACAGAATCCAACCTCAATGTCAGCCTCACAGCTGGCGAATGGAATCAGATCAAAATACCGTTGAGCGACTTCACCGCAGCGGGCTTGACCGATTTGAGCGACTTGAATCAGTACATTTTCACCAGCGACCCATTTGGCACGGGTATTTTATACCTAGATAATATGTTCTTCTCCGCAGAGGATGGCGGTTTTGGAGAGCCCCTGGTAGCCGCACCAACGCCCACCGAAACGAATGTCATTTCGCTGTACAGCGATGCCTACACGAATGTGACTGTGGATACTTGGAACACGGTTTGGAGCGACGCTGATTATGAAGCCATAGAAATTGCAGGCAATCCGACCCATAAATACACGAATGTAGGTTTCAACGGCATCGAAACGGTGGCCGAGCCAGTCGATGCTTCCATGATGATGTTCTTGCACATGGACGTATGGACACCCAATATCACCACCCTCAATATGAAACTGGTGAGCTTCCTGGGCGATGGCTTTCAAGGCCCCAACGGCGATTCCGAATCCAACCTCAATATCAGCCTAACGGCTGGCGAATGGAATCAGCTCAAAATACCATTGAGCGACTTCACCGCAGCGGGTTTGACCGACTTGACCGACCTGAATCAGTACATTTTTACCAGCGACCCATTTGGCACCGGTATTCTGTATTTGGATAATCTATTCTTTTCGGCAGCGCCTGTTAGCACAGAAGAGGTGGCCCAAAACAGCAGCAAGACCATGATTTATCCGAACCCGGTCAATTCAGGTGGGCAGGTTTTTGTGAAAACAACTGTATCGAATGTAGCCATTTACAACCTGAACGGGCAAAGACTTTGGTCGAGCAACACCCCGGTTATCAGCCTACAAGGATTTGAAAAAGGGGTCTTTATCGTGAAAATTACCGATAAAGATGGAGTCGTACACACAGAAAAACTGATTGTACAATAAATTGCTGCATCTTTTTTTCAAAAAAATTGTTCTGCTTTGGTCAATAAATTGAAAAGCTAGACAATTGCTCGAATAAGCCGTCTGGAAATGAAGTTTCAGGCGGCTTATTTGAGTAAAAAACCCTGATTGCCGTATGGGAAACAGTCACCAGATCGGAAATAACCCTGTTATTGAATAAACGATTCACATACTGTATTTTTTTAATCGGTTTTTCTGTGCTGCACGCTCAAAAAATCCCGGAAAGGGGCGTGCCTTGGCTAGATAATTACATGCCTGCCGAATACAAAAACCACGGGAAAATATGGCAAATAGCGAGTGCGAATAACGGTATTGTATATTTCGCTGGCGATGAGGGGCTACTGGAATACGACGGACAATCCTGGAATCAATACAAAGGGAGCAAAGGCAACACAAGGGCCTTGTGGTTGGCCAATGATTCTTTGATCTATTCTGGGTCAGACTTGGATTTCGGGGTCTGGACTAAAAACAAGCTCCAACAATTTGAATATGCCTCTTTGTATCCTTTTGGAAAGGATATCGACGAAGTGGTCGAAGAGTTTTGGCACGTCTATGGCGTAAACGATAAAGTGATTTTTATCTCTTTCAACAATATTTACATTTACAAAAACAAGCAGCTGACCAAAATTGCTGCGCCATACCGCTTTTCCGGGTGTTTTCAGCCCCAAGAGGGCGGGGACATTTACCTGGCCGACGAAAAAAATGGCTTGTACTTGTTCAACGGTTTGTCGCTCAAACCCATTTTTACCTATCCCGATACCAGTTCATTTCAAATATCAGGCATCTATCAGCAAGCCAATGGGTTGGTGGTGGTTACCCGGAATGATGGCCTGTATCGCTACCAATTTGGGCAATTACTTCCCGTTTTTAGCGATATATCGAAGCATCTGACAAAGGACAAAGTATTTAGTTTTTCGCCAATCGACGACACCCACCTTGCTTTTGGTACGATACACAATGGATTGTATATTACCGATTTGGATGGACGGATTGTCCAACACATCAACAAAGAAAAAGGGCTGCCAAACAACACTATTTTAAGCCTTCACCACAACAGGCAAGGCGTTTTGTGGCTGAGCATGGACTACGGCATTACCGCGGTGCATCTTGGGAGTAACCTAACTTATCTGTTTGACCATCCCGGGCAGTTTGGGACAGGGCAAACAGCGCTCTTAGACGATGGCCTATTTTACCTGGGTACCAATCAGGGCTTGTATGTCATTGACTGGAATATGATCAAAAACAACGCCAAAGCGACCTATTTCGAATTATTACCCGGTTCGGCAGGGCAGGTATGGACACTTGAAAAAGTGGGCAGTAAGATTTTGTGCGGACACGACAGAGGCTTGTTTCAGGTACAGGGCAAACGGCTATTGCAGCTATACGACGAACCAGGGGTTTGGGAAATCCAAGTTATCGATGAAGGGCATCTTCTGACTGGAAATTACAATGGTGTGTCGCTGTTTCATAAAGAAAAGGACAATTGGGTTTTTGAAAAGAAAATGGAGCCCTTATCGGGTTCCTGCGACCAATTGAAAATTACCGATAAACAAACCCTGTGGGTAAATCTCCCTAATTTTGGAATCATTAAAGCTACCTTTGATGGCCAATACAACGTGACTGACCAGCAAATTTTTCCATCGGATTGGTTTGAAGGCAAGCAGCATAAATTATATGTGGATGCCACAGGAGTGCATGTCCTAACCAGTGAATCTCAATATACGTATCGCCCCACAGCGCTTCAGTTTGAAAAACAGCAGCATCGGTTACCCTCGCACCGGATAAAAGACGTATTGCCAGGGTTTTATACCCCTATAGCCCTTAATGATACTTTTGCTTTTTATCCCATCTATAATGGCTTTGCGCTGCAAAACATAGGCTACGTCAATCCATCCTTACAGCACCCTTCACTGTTGTTCAGAAATGCGGAAGCATTTAACAATCATACCAGACAGGCTGTTGTTTCAGGCGATCCAATCCCTTACCGGCTGAATAACTGGCGCATTCAATATTTGATCCCACAACAAAAACAGGTTCAATATCGGTACAAGTTGGAGCATTATACGACCGATTGGAGCAACTGGACAACTGCTACAACAGCCGAATTTTTGAATTTGAAAGAAGGAGAATACACCTTTTGGGTGAGTGCTAAAATTCAGGATGAAATGACTGTCCCGCAGTCGTTCAAGTTTAAAATTGAACCGCCCTGGTACCGCACATGGATGGCCTACACGGGTTATGCGTTGCTGCTCTTGCTGTTGGTTGGGCTGATTCATTGGAGACAAGGTTACAAACTGGCTCAGCAAAGGAGGTTGCTACTGGAAAAAGAACAGGAATCGCTGCGGCAGCAGGCTGAAAAGTACCAACAGGAACATCTGGTGATAAAGCAAATGGAGTTGGAAGATGAAATCCATCAATTGAAAAAACAACTCCGGCTCAAAACCATAGAACTAGCCAAAAAAGCCAAGGACAGCGAGGACAAAAAACGCTTGTTGCAAGCCCTGAAAGAAAAAATCAAACAGATCGAAAACAATGCCAGTAGAATCCGCTGGACAGAAATCAACCACTTGCTGGAATCCAGCATGGAAAAAGAAGACCCCCTGTTTGAATTGCAAATGGATGAATTACACCAAGATTTCCTGATGCACCTCAAATCTGTTTATCCTGACCTCACGACCTACGACTTGCGCTTGTGTACTTATCTAAAAACAGGTTTAAACTCTAAAGAAATAGCTGAGATATTAAACGTATTGCCTTCCAGCGTCAATGTGAGTCGATCGCGATTGCGCAAAAAGTTCAACTTGGGAACCGAAGATAGCTTGTACGAATTCTTGAACCAGATCCGATAAGCTTAGCGAAGAAAACGCGAATCGCTTTTTGAAAATATTCGTCACCAATCAAAAAGTAAGCCCTTTTATTTCAGTTACTTCCCCTGCAAAATCCCGTCAAAGAAATATCTGTAATTTTTTTGCTCAAGCCATGACAAATTGCTGAGAAATAATTACTTTTAAGGCACTCACCAAATTATTAACAAAAACAAAACGAAATCATGTCATTTCCATTAAAAGCATTAATCGCCTTTATAGTATGGCTGTTATATGCGCTGTTGGTTTACAACGGATGCAAGGACAAGCTTTGCTGTGCTATAGGTGGTGGTGAAGCGGGTGTCATTGAGGAAAAGGATACAACCGATCAGGCAAAACTGGCCGCATTACCCCAGTATCCCCTCTACTTCAAATGGAACGATGCCCAGGCTTATACCAACCCGAATTTCGACAGCCTAAAACAAACCATCCTCGCGAGCATGACGGAAGACAATATTCTGGAAATTACCGGAATGTATTTCGAGAGCGAGCCTAAACCGGATGGATATGAAAATATGGGCTTTGCAAGAGCGGATCGGGTGAAGGCGCTTTTCAAGGGCATTCTACCTGACGACCGGATTCAACTCAAGGCTCGCCTAGTGGACGAACGCGATGGCGTGCGCGACAACCCATTCGAATCGGCTGGCTTCAAATGGCTGGAGGCAGAAAAACAGGTGGCGGAAACCGTAGAGGAGCTAGATGACCGTATTATCATCCGTTTTCCTTATGGATCAGCACAAAAAGAATATGATCCGGCCGTGGATGCCTACCTGACCAAACTGGCAGAACGCGTCAAGCAAACTGGAGAAACTATTGCCTTGACCGGGCATACCGACAACAAAGGCGACGAAGCGCCAAACGTGGCTTTGGGACAGCGCCGGGCGGATAGCATCAAGGGCATCCTGGTTAGTCACGGCACTAGCGCCGATCTCATCAGCACCGATTCAAAAGGGGAATCTCAACCGGTGGCTACCAACGACACAGAAGAAGGTCGCCATGAAAACCGCCGGGTGGAAGTTCGCCTCAATAAAAAACAATAATTCATCACAGAACAAAAACTAACTAAAATGTATTCTGACATCTTATTATTAGCCATTGATCCTTGCCTTTTGTCGTGGCTTTTATTTTCGGGTTTAGCCTTTTTGTTGGGAACACTGCTGGGCTGGTTGCTTTTTGGTCAGCGCAATAAAGTGATTGAGTTGGAGAAAGAAAATGCAGGCCTCAAAGCGCAGTACAACAACCTGGAAAAAGACTACGCCAGCTTGAAATACCAACTGGAAGAAGCCCAAAAGGATTTGAGCAGAATTCGGCTTTCACTCCAAAAGTGCGAATCGGATAAGATTGTGCTGAACACCAAAATGGAAAAATTACAAGCACAAATCAGCACGGATACAGGCGATGCATCACTTGGTTTTGCTTCGGGTGCAGTGGCTCCAGCAGGCGGCGGCCTGGCATTTGCTTCTATTTTCAAGCCCGACAACCTCCAGATTATAGAAGGAGTAGGGCCTAAAATAGAGGAAGTGCTTAAAAATGCGGGTATCCGCGAATGGAGCGATGTAGCTGGGTCTAACGAAGAAGCCCTTAGAGGCATACTTTTAGCGGCCAATCCGAACTACCGCATCCACAATCCGGCTTCTTGGCCACAGCAAGCCAGCCTCGCCGTAGCAGGCAAATGGGATGAATTGATCCAATACCAGAAATTCCTGGATGGCGGTCGCGATGATGAAGGCGATTTCAATACCGCATCTAAAGTGGAAAAAATGGCCATGCGCATCCTCGGCTTCTCTGATAATCCAGAAGACCTCAAGATCATCGAAGGCATCGGCCCCAAAATTGAAACTTTGCTGAAAGATGCGGGCATCAATACCTGGCAACAATTGGCCAATACGGCTATTGACAAGCTACAGTCCATCCTCGATGCAGCAGGTGAAAATTACCGCTTGGCTGATCCCGGCACCTGGCCAAAACAGGCTGAAATGGCTGCAGCGGGTTTGTGGTCAGATCTGAAAGATTATCAGGATCAACTGAAAGGCGGCAAAGAATAAACTTTTCAGCCCACTAACCTGATTTCTCAATAAGAATCATCCCGGATTGCGGTTCGGGATGATTTTTTTTGTTTAGCCATATCCCACTTGCCTAGGTTTAGCGAAGCAGGCGATAAAAAAAAATCCCCCCAACACTTCCTCCTGTAAAATACTTTCCTTACATTGG
>CALMIR010000097.1 GCA_937864265.1 uncultured Saprospirales bacterium
GGGACAAAAAAAAAGCCTGGCAAAATGCCAAGCTTACTGGGTAGCCCCGCCAAGACTTCCCGCACGGAGCTGGTGCGGGATAAACTTCTCCTCTTGGCGGGACAAAAAAAAAGCCTGGCAAAATGCCAAGCTTACTGGGTAGCCCCGCCAAGAGTTGAACCCTGATATTAGGCCATATTTCATAACAACTTGAAAGCCCTTTAAATAAAGGGTTTTTTTGTTTTGCCTGCTACCTTTTGCCATGAAAAAGTATGTATTGCTAAAAATATACGGCCTAATTTTGTACCGTTATCGAGAAAGCCTATATATTTGTGATATTGTTATCTAATGGAATAAAAATCACGATGGGGCGCATTACAGCAATACCGAAAACCCGCTTTAATTTGGATACAAAGAACAATAGGGGCTATATCATCTTGATATATCGATACAACTATCAAGGACAATTCATAAAGCTAAAGTATTGGACAGGCGAATACGTTGAGCCGAAATATTGGGACAAAAAAGCGTCAAGGGCTAAGTTTACTAATAGTCACCCGGAATACATCGAGCTAAACAGAAAGCTTAATGAGCTGGACGGTATAGCCGTTCAGATATACAAAGACAACAATAGTGGTGACATATCCCCAAATGATTTTAAAAATGAAATAGCTTATCGAATAGGTGACAAACCCCGCCCGGTTGATGCAAGTAACCACATACCTACATTTCCGCAATTCATGGATCAGTTTATTGCCGAACAGAAAACGAAGAAAAAAACTAATACCTGGAAAAAGTACAGTTCACCTAGTAATCATTTGAAGGCTTTTGCAGAGGAAACCAACATTAAATTGGATTACAATACAATAGATTGGAGGTTTAGAACCAACTTTATTGATTGGCTGTATGCTCCACCCCGCAAACATTCCACAAACAACGTTGCCAAAATCATAGGCACTATTAGACTATTCCTAAAAGAAAGCCATCGGGCAGGGTATCACACAAACGAGATTTTCAAAGATAGTGGCTTTGCTGTGAGAGAGGTAAGAACAAAGAACAAAGTCCGGTTATCGCTGGAAGAACTGGAGGCACTAGCAAGCCTGGATTTATCGGGCAATGAGCGGCTGGAGAAAGTGAGGGACTTATTTTTAGTAGGGGCATTTTCCGGGCTACGCTTTTCGGATTGGCATAAGATCACTAAAGAACAGCTTTATTGCAATAGTGAAGGCAGCGAAATGATTAGAATACTAGCAGAGAAAACCCGAAAATATACCTCTATACCCTTGTTGCCTGAATTAAAACAAATCTTGGAAAAATATAACTACCAATTGCCGAAAATAAGTAGTCAGCGTTTTAACGACTACATTAAAGAAGTGTGTGAACTTGTTTTGAGTAATGCAACCTTCATGCGCATTTACTCAGAAGGGGGGCAAATCAAAAGCGAAACAGCCCAAAAATGGGAATTTGTCAGCAGTCACGCCGCCCGGCGTTCTTTTGTTTCCAATTTCCTGCAATTAGGTATCCGCCCCGATTTAATCCGGCAAATTACCGGGCATTCTACTGAAAGGCAATTGTATGCCTATGCCGATATAGATGCAGACGAATTAGCGGCTAATTTTGGAAAAGAAGCCATTACCGCACTGGAAAACCACCGCAAAAAAGTAAAAGCAATATGAAAACACACCTCTTAAACTTCAGCATGATGCCACAACCGGGTAGATACCGTTTACCCCGGATAGATGCAGACGAATTTGCAGACTTGACCGACCAGATACAAAAGGACTTGACGTACAGGAAAAGGACTTTGAATTTTTCAGAGCAACGTATGAAGATTAAAACGCACTGCTAAGAACGGAGCATTAAAAACCCGCTTTGCCGTTAAGTCGGGCAAGACAGAACACGGCAAGCGGGTATTGTTTCAAAAAAACAACTCATAAAAGTATGAAATACTTAAACACAGCCCCAACAAATACGGGCTTTTTTGAAGTTTACGCCAAATTGTCTAAATCCATACGCTTATCAGGGGTATTTGCTCAGATTGTTTCAGCCGTCACCGAGGTTGGGGGTATTTTCGCGGCTGCCTATGCGGCTTTGCTTCCCATTTTCCCAGCTTTTGCCGTTTTTTTAGCGGGAGCGGTTGCATTGATCGGGACGGCTGTAATTGAATTGGGGCTTAGAGTGCTTGCCCCCCATACTGTTGACGCGGTGCTTTACAGACGATTTGCCGGGCTTCACTTACCTATGACAATTGCTGTTTGGGTGCTTACTGCTTTACTGCTTACTGCTTCAGGTGTTTTATCATTTCGTAACTCTAAAGTAATTGTAAGCGAATTTACCCCAGAGATAGAGCAGGAAAGCACGGCAAGTGTTGACAGCACTCTATTGGCCGAAACTAGCCGTTTACAGGCCATTTTTTCATCGGATAGCACGACCACCGCAGGGCATTGGGAAAGTCAGATAGCAGCCACAAAAACAGCCTATACCGGGAAAACTCAGGCAGCTAGACAGGAACTAGCTAACCTTATAGCCAGGGAACAACGTACCGGGCAGAGCTTCGCCACACAAAAAGACCGCATCCGGCAAAAGTTGGCCGACCTGGAGGCCGAGCAGGCGGGAAAGTTGGCCGACCTGGAGGCCGGAAAAGCAAAAGAACTAGCAGCCGTATTAAACACTTTCCGGCAGGCAGTGACCAATAAAGAAAGCCATCACCTAACCGCTATTGACCAGTTACAAAAAAGCAACCAGGAGGCAGAGCAGGAGCGAGCCGCAAAAGTTGCCCAAAATGGCGGGGGGCTTGGTTGGTTTACTGTGGTTTGTTTGGTGGTCTTTTGTGCATCGGTGATCCTAGAGCGCATACACCGCAAAGGCTCAGGCATTGCCGAAAAAGTGGAACTTAGCCAGTACGACTTAAACCCATCCGCATGGGTGGAGGCCGCCGCTGCTTTTCGTGAAAGGTGGAACTATATAATTAGAAGCCGGATAGCCGCTTTTGCTGAACAAACACCACCACCGCCTTTGCCCGTTTCCAGTGCGCAATTATACGACCCTACCGACGTGGCCAACATTACCGCTAATTTAATACTGGAACGCATAGCAGAGGATGAAGGCATAGTTTACATAGAGCCGAAACGCCGGGCAGTCCCTTTCATGGGAGATGCCAACACGAACCCGGTCACAAATGCCAGGATACAGATAAACACGAATCAAACACAAAACCAGTGTGCAGTAAAGGCACAGGGGCAACCCGTGAACTTAGCCGACCTCACCCAACGCCTTAAAATGTACAAAAAACGGTTGGGTAGTCACGAACAGAAACGAATCAAGTTTGAGCGATCAGGAAAGACCACACCCCAACGGACATTAGATGCCATAGAAAACAATCGTCGTTGGGTGGAACATTACGAAAATCAGATCAAAGCACTATCATAAAATTCATTCACAAAAAAGCCCGGCGGGTACACCAATACCAACCGGGCTGAAAATCTTTTCGTATGGACGCAAATATAAATCAATCAGGCGAAAGAAAGCAACTAAACCCCAATGAACTGTTTCTTGAACAGGATTACCAATTGATATTGGCCGATTTGAAGGAACACCCCGACCCGGAAGCCTTTTTAAGTGCCTGTGAAAGAACCTGCCTAGAGGTAAACCCTGGCTTTTTCGACCTTTTAAAACGGGAAATTTTAGAAAAAAACGCGACAAAATCAGCGGAACTTATCGCATTAATAGATTTGATAGAACCATACCGCAAAAGATCAAAAGTGCGAGTTAAAGCATGGGAGTACTTTAATTACATCTTACAAACATCATTAGAAGGGGAGCAAATAAAAAAGTATTCTGACAGGCAAAGTTTTGACCGGGTCATTTTTCCGTTTGCTTACCAAGAACTGGAAAAGGCTGACGAAAAGAAAAAGAACAACGGCGATTATATAACAATTCAATACGTCGAAAATCGGATCAGTGATTTATTACAGGAAATAAAAGATAAAGAACGAGGCTTAATAAAGCGAGATGGGAGCGATGATCTAATTGAGGGTTCAATGTATTGGTATATCTATGTTCAAAACAGTTTGACAAATAGGCTTTTGGGGTATTATTTTTTACCCCGACTTGTGTTAGACGAAAATAAAAGCCTGGCCGAAATTGCGGAGGAAATTTATAGTGAGGCAGAAAAATTAGCTAAAGAAAGGTTTAAGAAATGGAAAGAGGAATTGAATCCTTTGGGGTCTAAGAAAGCAATGTTAAGACAGTTAGATAAATACATAAAGAACGTTCAGCATTTTAAAGAACTTGTTGTACTTCCTGAATATAGCTTGAATAAAGATAGAAAAAGAAAGATCGAGGCATTAATGAGCCTACTCTATGACGCTAAAGAGGGCTATGATGTCGGCCATGTTTCAATCACAAGCATCACCAGTGCTTACTGTTCACAAATTCTGGCAGACAAACAGCTATTGTTTCTTGATGATTCTGCAAAAAAATTAAGTGGGGTAACACCAACGAAAAATACGCAGGCTAAAAAAGTTGTTTTGTACTATTACTACCTTTCTCAGGCTGGACATTACCCATTGTACATAAACAACAAAGAGGGAGCATATCAAGAAATAGCAGAAAAGAAAGGCTTCTCAATTGGAACAATAAAGAACGCTTTTATTTTCATAGCATCTCCTTCAAATAGGACTAAAGGCAAAGGGATGAAAAGACACATAGAAAGTGTTATCCCTGACTTAAAAGATTACCCTGATGCCCAAAAGTTAGCGGAAAAAGACTTAAAGCAATTTGAAAAAAGATCATAATGTAATTACTTGATAATGGGTGTTGTAGATATGTGTAACAAATTTTGTTACATGTTGCAACACCTGTTCCACCTGTTATAAGTTGCTACCTTTGCACAGAGCTAAAATTTAAAAACATGGAAAATCCATTTTTAGAATTAGGTGAAAAACTTAACCAGATTGAAAGCATTTTGCATACGATCCGGGAGGAACAGGTTTTAAGTAAGCAGGAAAGAAAGAAAGAACCCAACCCGGAAAACCTGCTAACCAAGCGTGAAGCCGCCCAATTGCTGAACGTTTGTACCTCAACTATTGACAATTATGCACGTGCTGGAGAATTAACCCGTCACTACGTTGGACGGGTGGTGAGATTCAAAAAAGCCGAGGTATTGGCGATTGCTTCACCTCCAAAAAAGCCAACCCGATGAATATTGTGAAAAAGCGAAGAAAGACCGCCTACACATCTATTGTGTCACATGGTGAAGAAATAGCCTCCGGGAACTACAAAACGCAGGAAAGCCAAATTTTGCGCATCCTAGAAGGGGGCAGAGTGATGAACAAAAGGCAAATTCACAAAGAAATGTGTGCCAGATTCAAGCCGCTGGACCCATCGAGCGCGGCCAGGGCAATCAATATGCTAGTAAACAATGAACGTATCGTAATTGATAAGCTAGACAAATGCCCATATACAGGTAAAACGGTTCGATTCTACAAAATCAAGAAGCATGAACCAGAACGATTGCAACTGTTTTAAAACAAAAAGAGCGTACAGCTCCGGCTATACGCTCAAAAACAATTAATAATCATGGGTGTAAATTTACACAATTCCCCCATATCGCCAATAGTTTGGACAGGGGAAAAAATGCAAGCTCCGGTAACACTATTCAAAGGCTGCTTAAAAGATTCGCAGCCAAAGGGCGTTTCCACCATTGGGGAAATACTCACCCTAATTCGGGATGATAATAAAGAGCCGCTAAAAGCACTTTACAAAGAGCTACGGAACTTGCACGATGAAGCCCCGGACAAATACAAAGCCAAAAAAGAGGCAGAATGTCCGGCGTTCATTATTGGCCAATTCTCAGAGCGGAAAAATGAAGCTTTAAAAAAATATGTCCCGTTGTTGGGCTTTGATATTGACCATATCGGATCAGAAGCCTTTGTTCCAGGCGTAATAAAGCAACTTTCACAAAACCCCTACACGTTTGCGGCCTATGCCAGTCCCAGCGGCTCAGGTGTGCGATTTTTGGTTTGGTGTGATAGCACCCCGGAAGCGCATAAAACCTACTATGAGGCAATTACAGCCCATTTCAGCGAGTTTCTGAACATTCCAACCGATAAGGCACTAAGAAGCCAATTAAAAGCCGATGGACTAGATACAACGGCCATTGGAACAGAACTAAAAAAGCGGGAATTAATTGATACCGGAACAAATAACCTTGCCCGGCTTTGGTTTTACACCTGGATTCCAGACGATTGCTTTTTTGTCAATGAGCATAGCCAAACCTTTTACCTCAAACCAGAACAAAAGACTTTTCAAAGACCACCACACCACACCCAGACCACCGAACATAGGCAGCCGCTCACCGATGAAAGAAAAATAGACGTTTGCCTGGACAAAGTGAGCCGTCAAAGCATCCCATCGGGTAGAAATAATTTTGTATTTGCCTTTGCCTGCGAAATGGCCAGGCATGGAGTAAGCCAGGTAAAGGCACTAAAAGAGTGTTTAGCTTATGTAGGTGAAGACTTCAGCGAAGCAGAGATAAAAAAAAGCGTAGCTAGTGCTTACCAGTCAAAAAGTATAGAATTTCAGGACGGCCAAATATTGAAGTATGAAGCCTTGACAAAGGGACTTGAATCAAACGAGAAAACGACGAAAAAACGACGAAAAAATGGTGACGCAATGGCCAGTACCCCGGCGATCGCCGAGCCGGCCAGAGAAAAGCAAAAAACCAATACCGCCCCGGATGATGAAACTCAGAATAAATTTTTAAGGATTAAAAACTACATTTCAAAACGCTATGATTTGCGGCTAAACGTTGTGGCTAATGAAATAGAAATAAGCCATAAAGCTGGAGATGACTTTCAGATACTAAATGAAAATGACTTGCTTTGCGAATTACTGGAGGCCGGATTTAATGGAGTAGAAAAGCTATTGATTGCCTTATTAAGGTCTAGTTTTGTACCCCTTTACGATCCTTTTCAGCAATACTTTGAGAACCTGCCAATTTGGAAGCCAACCGACCCGGACTATATCACCGAGCTTGCTAATTACATCGAGGCCAAAGACCAGCATTGGTTTAATGCCCAGTTCAAAAAGATGTTAGTGCGGGTAGTGGCTTGCTCACTCAATGTGATCCCTTTTAACAAACAGTGCTTTGTACTGAAGGGTGAACAAAATGACGGGAAAAGCACCTTTATACGCTACCTATGTCCCCCAAAGCTAAAAAGTTACATCACCGACCATATAGACCCCAATAATAAAGACGGACGTTTGACGCTTTGCCAGAATCTAATAATTAACCTAGATGAGCTTTCTCAATTCTCGTTTGCAGATATTCGTAAAGTGAAGTCACTTATAACTTTGGATAGTGTGAAGGAGCGTCTGCCATACGACCGAAAGCCGACCACTATAAAACGTCGGGCTTCCTTATGGGGCAGTACAAACGATGATGAATTTCTAATTGATGAAACGGGCAATGTTCGTTGGTTGGTTATGGAAATTCAAAAACATGGAGTTAAACATGACAACGGAGGGGAAAATGGATACAATCAAATAGATATTGATTTGGTTTACTCGCAAGCTTATGCGCTCTTAAAATCCGGTTTCCCCTTTGAGATGACTAAAGAGGAAATAGCTAGGTCAGAGCGCAATAATCAAAGCTTTCAAATGACAAGCGTAGAACAAGAACTAATCCAGGAATTTTTCAGCCCGGAGAGGGAAGACGAAGAAGGCGCGGAATTTGTAACCGCAACGGATGTGATGAAAGCAATCGAAGGTGAAGTAAAGACCACCATCCACACCAGGACAATAGGCAGGGCTATGAAGCTACTTAATTTTGAAAAAGTACAACGCTATTCTGGGACACACGGCTATCAAGTCAAAGGGTATTGGGTACGCCGCCTGAAAAAAGAATAAGCATTTTTTTTGGTTTTTACAAAGTATGATTACTTGATTACTTAGTTATTGTTCAATAGTTTGAAAAACAATACTTTATACTAAGTAATCATGCTTTTTTTTTGATTACTTAGTGATTACTTGATTACTTAGTTACCAAGTAAATAAAGGATAAATATGATTACTTAGTTTAAGGTATGATTACTTAGTACAGGTGTTTGATTTTCAGTACAATAAGCCCATACTAAGTAATCAAGTAATCAAAGTAATTATATTTTTCAATTTTTTTTTAAAACTGATAGAGTTGTTGTGAGGTGTGGGTGGTGGTCTTCATAAGGTCTTGAACTTCCAACTATTAACTTTAGCCTACATAGCTAGTAACGACGCAAAAAAACAGTGTGGTTACAGTGTGGTTAAAGGAGAAAACAGAGGTCAGGCATGAAGTGTAGAACAAAAGGCCAAGCACCAGGAAGCAACAAAACGGATAAGGGGGGGAGTAAGTAGCATAAACCGACCCGGCAATATCGCAGCCCTATCGCTACCTAAAAAACAAGGTTTATTTTTTTTCCTGAATTGCAGCATAAGCTTACTTTCTTACTGCATGGAACAAATAAACTATGTTTTATAGTAAGCCTGTACGTTTACTGCATGATGGGCGAAATAATAGAAGTGAAAAGCATGATTTTCCCCAAAAAAGGGCAAAAAAAAACTATTCGGCCTACAAAACGGCCTAAAATAAAAACAACAAAAGCGCAATCGGTTGTAAATCAACCAATTGCGCTTTAAGGTTGTAGCCCCGCCAAGACTCGAACCTGGATCTCAGGCTCCGGAAACCTGCATACTATCCCTTGTACTACGGAGCCGGGTTTCTTTTTTTCAAAAGAAGGGCAAAGATAAGAAAGCTTTGTCGGACAAACAACAACTGCGCGGATGAAAAATATCACCTGTTAATTTTTCCAATATGTAATCGCATTTTGTAACCTAAACATTAATCTTGCGTAAAGATAACAACACGAATAACAAAAAACATTTTTTACAGCAATGAGATTAGTTCTACCTTTTTTTGTGTTAGGTTTATCACTATGGGCCTGCACACATGAACCAACCGATGCCCCACTGGATAAGCAGCTTCGCAATAGGCTGATCCAATTATCGCCCGAATACAACTTGGATTATTTCATTTTGCCCTCAGGCAGCGACCTTGCCAGCATACCGCAGGGTGTAGCCAACCCGCTGACTCCGGAAAAAGTAGCTTTGGGCAAGATGTTGTTTTTTGAAACCGGATTGGCGCAAGATTCCAAATATGCCGATGGTCATGGCACTTATTCTTGTGGTACCTGCCATGTGCCAAGCGCGGGTTTTATGCCAGGAAGGATACAAGGTATCGCCGACGGAGGTTCGGGCTTTGGCTTCAATGGCGAAAGCAGAGGGCAGATGCCATCCTACCAGGAAAATGAACTGGATGTTCAAGGCGCTCGACCTTTGAGTATGATGAATGTAGCCTTTGTGACCAATTCCACCTGGAGTGGCAAATTCGGCGCCAATCATGCCAATGTAGGTACAGAACACCTTTGGGGCGTAAAAGACGCTTCTACAGAAGGCAACCACATGGGCATGGATGGTCTGGAAACCCAAAACATAGAAGGCCTAAAAATACACCGCATGCGGATCACGGAAGGTTGCTTGGATACTTTGGGCTACCTGCCGATGTACGATGCGGCTTTCCCGGATATACCACAAGAAGAACGTTATACCCATCTTACTACCAGTTTTGCACTATCCGCTTACATCCGCACACTGATGGCCGATCAGGCGCCTTTCCAGATGTGGCTGAAAGGTGATGACAATGCTATGGAAGAAGACGAAATCAGGGGCGCGCTGCTGTTTTTCGGCAAAGCAGGGTGTTATCGTTGCCACCAGGGTGCCGCGCTCAATGCCGTAGAGTTTCACGCATTGGGTGTTAAGGATTTGTACGAAGCGGGTGGGTTGGCTACTGGACCAAATGACTTGCGCAATTTAGGCAGGGGGGGCTTTACCGAGCGTGAAGAAGACATGTATAAATTCAAAGTGCCTCAACTGTACAATTTGAAAGATTCTCCTTTCTATTTCCACGGCAGCAGCAAATATTCCCTGTGGTCGGTGGTAGAATATTTTGATGCAGGGATTCCTGAAAACCCAAATGTTCCAACCAGTCAGATTTCTCCGTATTTTCAGCCATTGGGCTTGACGGAAGAGGAAAAGCGCGAGCTGACCCTTTTCTTGTCGCGGAGCTTGCACGACCCCAACTTGCAGCGCTATGTGCCGGAGTCCATTTTATCAGGCAATTGCTTCCCGAATAATGACCCGGCTTCCCGAGAAGAGTTGGGATGTCAATAAAAGCATAACCCGTTATTGATAGAGCTACTAAACATAGCATCTTTTAATTGCTCCCGGGCGGCTGAAAAGTGGCTCGGGAGCAGTTTTTTTTACACCCCGTGGCCGCTCGGAAATCTAAAAAACACGAAGTTTTTTCCCTGTTTATAAAAAGGTTATATTAGCAGCCGATATTGTAAACACAACGACTATGTTAAAACCTATACCCATCATCATTTGCCTCGCATTTTCAGCCCAATTGCTCTTAGGGCAGTCTTTTTCTGTTGAAAAACAACGGGCACTGGATGCCATCATGCAGCAGGAAAAAGAGATGATCCGTATGAGCGACCAGATATGGGCCTTGGCGGAGACGGCGCTGGAAGAAACCGAATCGTATAAAATATTGGCCGATTACGCGGAAAGCCAGGGCTTTCGAGTGGAGCGTGGCGTTGCTGAAATGCCCACTGCTTTTATTGCCACTTACGGTAGTGGCTCACCTATTATTGGCATTTTGGGCGAATTTGATGCCTTGCCAGGTATCTCTCAGCAGGCTGTGCCAGAGAAAAAACCATTAAAAGAAGGCGCTGCCGGTCATGGATGTGGCCACAACCTTTTTGGCGTGGGCAGCTTAGGCGCAGCCGTAGCGATCAAGGAATTGATGGAGACAGGCCAACTCAAAGGCACCATCCGATTTTACGGTACGCCGGCAGAAGAAAAATACTTCGGCAAATTATATATGGCCAGGGCTGGCCTGTTTGACGATCTCGATGCCTGCCTCGATTGGCATCCCAGCGATAAAATATCGGCTAACGTTCAGAGTTCCTTAGCACTGGTTGACTTCATCGTCGAATTTTACGGACAGGCTGCTCATGCTTCTTCCGACCCTTGGAATGGTCGCAGCGCAGTGGATGGATTGGAGCTTTACACCACGGGCATCAATTATTTGCGAGAGCACATTAAACCAACCGTGCGCATCCACTATCATATACAGCATGGAGGGGATGTGGTGAATGTGGTGCCCGATTACGCTAAAGTTTGGACGCGTGTTCGCGATAGCAAAAGAGAAGGCATGGAAGTGGTGTATGAACGGGTTAAAAAAATAGCTGAAGGGGCAGCCATCATGGCTAATGTAGATTACAAAATTACCCTGGTTTCCGGTTTGCACGAAGTGCTGGTCAATCGCACCGGCGGCGCTGTTTTGCAGAAAAACCTGGATGCTTTAGGCCCAATTACCTACACCGAGGCGGAAACTGCCTTTGCCCACAGCATACAAAAGGCAACAGGCAAACCATTGATTGGAATTGACGGTAACATTTACCCGCTAGAGGTCACCAAAGAAAACCCGGAAGGCGGCTCTACGGATGTGGGCGATGTGAGCTGGTTGGTACCGGAAATTCGGCTCGGGGTCACAACTGCTCCTACAGATACGCCCTGGCATTCTTGGGCCGTAGTGGCCTGCGGAGGCATGTCTATTGGCCATAAGGGTATGGTATATGCTTCAAAAGCCCTGGCGCTTACGATGGTGGATCTCTATACAAATCCTGCTATCATCGATGAAATGAAAAAAGAATTCAAGGAGCGAAAAGGAAACGCTTCCTATAAGGCCATTTTACCGGAAGGGCCACCGCCTGTACCCGGAAATTGAAAAGTAATTTTTTTAGAAAAATAATCACCAAAAACGCACCTGAAACGTATAATGTGGTTAAACAACTTATGAGACCTGCATACACCAAACTTATCGTCGTCATTTTGCTCACTTTTGCCGGGGGGCTTGCTTTTGGCCAAAATGACGAATTGGCACAGGCCGAAACGCTGCTCCAAAAGGGGCGTCATCGGCTAGCTGCCGCAAAAGCTGCCCAGATTTATGCCGATGCAGCCCGAAACAGAGATACCCTGCTCATGTCCAAAGCCCTCTTCCTGGAATGCAGGAGCCTGGGGCATAACAAAGCCGGGTTAAACAACAATTTTACCATCCTGCAAAATAAAATCAACTTCAGCTACCAATTTGCGAAGCAACAAGAAGCCTTGCATTTGGCCGAACAAATCAACCAATGGGCAAAAAATAACGTCAACTTGGACTTAGCAGGTGTTCGTGCTACTGGCCCTTCCCTGCAATCGCAAAAACCTGGCGATATTGTTGAGTTGGCCAAAGAAAAAATACGCAATTTTTATACCCGCAATGACGATTTGAACGGTCAACTGGATTCTCTTTTTAAGGAGAAAAACGCAATTGCAATCAATTATCAAAAGGAAATCGACCAATTGACGAGCGAGCAGGCCCGGCAGGAACTGTTGCTAGCCCGTAAGCAAATGGTAATCGATTCCATCAATATGGCGCGTTTTCAGGATTCGATGTACACGGCTCAAATAGCCCTGGAATTGAATGAACAAAACGCCCGTTTGGAATTGGCCCGCCTACGGCAAACGAGAAGCCAGATTTTGGTTGTCGCTTCGGTATTGATTGCGGGTATTCTATTGTATTTGTACTGGAACTCCCGTCGGAAAAACCGGATCATTGAAGCGGAGCGCCAAAAATCGGAAGCCTTACTGCAAAACATATTGCCCGTTTCTGTGGCCGAAGAACTGAAGTCGAATGGCAAGGTACAAGCCCGCCATTACGATCAGGTGACGGTTTTATTTACCGATTTCAAGGACTTTACCAAAATTTCGGGCGATCTCCCGCCTGATACCCTGGTATCGGCCTTGGATGAATGCTTCCGGGCTTTCGATGCTATTGTATCCCGGTACAAATTGGAAAAAATAAAGACCATTGGCGATGCGTATATGTGTGCGGGCGGCTTGCCCAAACCAGAAGAAGGCCATCCACAACAGGTAGTCCAAGCAGCATTAGAGATGCAGGATTGGTTGCAGCAGGCAGCGCATTTGCCCTTTCGGAAAGCCAGGATAGGAATTCATACAGGCCCAGTAGTAGCAGGCGTAGTGGGCGACCGCAAATTTGCGTATGACATTTGGGGCAATACCGTGAATATTGCCGCTCGTATGGAATCAGCAGGTGAAATTGACCAGGTCAACCTCTCAGAAAGCACCTACCAGTTGGTGAAAGATCATTTTCCATGTCAGTACCGAGGGGAGCTACCTGCAAAAAATATGGGTGATCTGGCCATGTATTTTGTAAAAAATTAGTCGATCGACATGAAAGCCCTTGTATTTAAAGCCCCCCATCAACCCATCGAATTGGAAGAACTACCTGCCCCTCAGGAAGGTGAAAACGAAGTGCTGGTACGCATCCATGCCGCTGCCCTCAATCACCGCGATGTTTGGATGACCAAAGGCTTGTATCCTGGTCTAAAAGAAGGCGTTATACCCGGATCGGATGGAGCAGGCATTAGCGAGGGCAAGGCAGTCATCCTCAACCCTAACGTCAATTGGGGGACAGATCCCGGCTACTTCGGGCGCAACTATACTATTTTGGGCATGCCTACCAACGGCACATTTGCCGAATACCTCAGCATCCAGCGCGACCGCCTGGTGGAAAAACCCGCACATTTGAGCTATGAAGCTGCTGCCGCCCTGCCTTTGGCCGGATTGACGGCTTATCGGGTTTTGTTTTCCAAATGCCGACTCCGAGCAGGCGAAAAAGTGCTCATATCGGGTGTAGGGGGCGGTGTCGCTTTGTTCGCTTGCCAGTTTGCCCTAGCCATCGGCGCCGAGGTTTATGTGACTTCTGGTGCCGACTGGAAAATTGAAAAGGCCATCGAAATGGGCGCAAAAGGGGGCGCCAATTACCGGCATGATGACTGGCACAAAATACTCCACAAAGCATCCGGCGGTTTTCAAGTCATCATCGATAGCGCTGCGGGAGATGGATTTGGGCAATTGTTGTCGATGTGCCAGCCTGGAGCTCGCATAGGGCTGTACGGCGGCACAAGAGGCAATATCAACAAAGTGAGTCCTCATTTGATTTTTTGGCGGCAACTGGAAATTTATGGCAGTACGATGGGCAACGACCAGGAATTCCAGGAAATGGTACATTTTGTAAGTGAACATAAAATTGAACCGGTTATTGACTCGGTTTTCTCGCTCGAAGAAGCGGCGTTGGCTTATGAGAAAATGAATAGCGGCGCCCAGTTTGGAAAAATTATTTTGAAAATAGATTGATAGACATTGCTTTTTTTGTTTAAAAAGATTATATTTGGCTTTTAGCTGCTTGGCTTAGCCACTCACCCGGCTTTTATGTAAATGCCCATATTGCCTTTGGCAACGAAACCACAGGCGTTACTTTCTTTCCCAATTCTCGTCAAATCAACTATGGTCAATACCCCAGCTTGGATCAACCTATTTTTCTGAATAAAATCACGACAAAATGAAAAAAACCTTCCTAACCTTAGTTGTTTTATTAGTCTTCTTGCAGTTGGCCTTCACGCAGTACGATGCAGCCAAAGACGGCATAGCCATCAGAGGAATTTTTCCCAACTACGAATTCCCTGAAAGCAATAAGTGGAACAGCGATAATTTTGGCAGTGGCCTGGAAGTTGAATACATCCGCCATCTGAACAACGCACTTAACTTGGCTATCCCTTACAGGGTTTACCAAACCGATTTAGCCTCTAGCACGGTTGGCCCCAACAATGATGTCGGTTTTATGAACCTGGATTTGTTGTTGCAATTGAAGTATTTTAAGGAGCCCAATTTTATCTACCCTTATTTATACGCGGGGTTGGGTTCTAATCTTCAAGACCTCGAAGACTTTAGCTTATCCCTTCCTCTTGGGGCAGCGATTAACTTGCGCATAGACCGCCATGTTTATTTGCCCATCAAAGGCGAGTACCGATTGGGGCTGGGCGATGAAGCGCAAGATAACCTGCAACTGGGCGCTGGTTTGTTGTTCATTTTAGGCCCAGGCGAACCTGTTGTGCCGCCAGTGACCGATCGCGACGGCGACGGCATCAGCGATGACCAGGATTTGTGCCCAACGGTACCCGGTTTACAGCAATTCAATGGTTGCCCCGATAGCGACGGCGATGGCATAACCGATGGCGAAGATGAGTGCCCTCAAGAGGCGGGCAAGGCCAGCCTGAATGGCTGCCCGGATCGGGATGGTGACGGGATTGCCGATAATAACGATGAATGTCCGGATGAACCCGGAATCGCCTCTTTAAATGGCTGCCCCTTACGCGACCGCGACGGCGATGGCATTGCCGATGCGGATGATGCATGTCCGGATGTGCCCGGCGTAGTGCCACTGAATGGCTGCCCAGATAAGGACGGGGACGGTATCACCGATGCCAGCGACCGCTGCCCGGATAAGCCCGGTGTACCTGCTTTCAATGGTTGCCCCGATAGCGATGGTGACGGTCTGGCTGATCCTGACGACCGCTGCCCCAACACTGCCGGCCCTATCAGCAACCGCGGCTGTCCGGAGATCAAGCAGGAAGATAAAGAAGTCCTGACCTTTGCCATGAAAGCGGTACAGTTTGAAACGGGCAAGGCGACGCTCCGTCCGGAGTCGTACGATATCCTAAACCAAGTGGCGGAAATTATGAACCGCTACCCGGATTATCACCTCACCATCAGCGGACACACGGATAGTGTAGGCGATTCGGCTTCCAACCAGACCCTTTCCGAAAATCGGGCAAAAACTTGCTTCGAATATTTGACATCAAAAGGGATCAGTGCCAATCGGATGAGCCACGCCGGTTACGGTGAGAGCCGCCCGATTGCCAACAACAAGTACAAATCGGGACGCGACCAAAACCGCCGCGTAGAGTTTGATATCTATTTGCCAGACGAAAATAAATAAGCAGTTTGGTAACAAAAAACGGCCAGCTTTCCCGAGAATAGGGGAGAGTTGGCCGTTTTTATGGCATAAAGTGAAGTTACACCAATCCAAAACCATCACTCCAATACCCCCAAATGGATAATCCTTCCTCCATTCATGTTTACCGGATTAGTGCTTTTTCCGATGACAACGCCATCTTCCGGTGCAAAATATGATTTAATCACATCGCCAAATGGGTTTTTTAATACCCCAATCAAGTCCCCTTTTTTCAACAACTGATTGATTTGCACGGGAATGTCCAACAACCCGCCTTCATCCACATAAACCCAATAGGATTTTTTACACACGATCGGCTTTTTAGCGGGCATTTGAATAGGCATTTCCACCATACCCAGCCAACTCATAGTGTTTTTCACCCCGGTAATACCGCGTTCAATCATCTCTGGTTGATACACCTGGGGGTCGCCGTATTCAATGGTAATACTGGGAATACCGTGCAGCATGGCCTCGGCCCGCATGGTGCGAGAAGCGGCAATGACTTGCCCTGAACTGGGTTTCCCTTCATTGTGCAGCACAATATCGGCATCTTGCAGCATCGCCATTTGTAGGGAAGTATCGTGCTTCATATCCGCTCTCACGTAGAGGGAATTAATTCGGCCAAAGCTGGCCGTGTGCATATCGATATGAAAATCGAAATGCCGGACGATTTTTTGAAAAATCCGCCAAACAAACTGCTGGCTATCATCCCCTTGCTCTTTACCGGGAAAATTGCGGTTCAAATCTTCCTGATCGGGAAAGCGCCTTTCGTTTAAGTTCATACTCACTGGGTTCAATCCGGGAACGCCTACCAAAGCACCTTTGAGCTGCTTCGGATCTATTTCTTGAAAAATAGCTTGTATGATCGGGATGCCATTCAATTCATTGCCATGTATGGCGGCGGTAAGCCCCAAGACAGGACCGGCTTCCAAGCCCTTGGCGACGATCACCGGGATCAATATAGGCTGCGAAAGGCCATTGCTGGTAATGTGCAACCAGTATTTGCTGATGACTCCGGCTGGCACTTGTTCCATATCCAGCTCAGTTATAATTGGGATGCCATCGATAGATTGGCCGCGCAAGAGCGGCGTATAAAGGACTAGCATGGCTATCAAATAAATGAAAGTCCGCTTCGACCAATAGGTAGCATAAAAAGGCATAAGTGCTGTTTTATTCATCGGTTTGGTGTGCTTTGTAAATATTGGTAAAAACATAAGCCTTGATTGTAAGACTCCTGTGAAGCTGGTAATTTAAAAAGGATTTGTTGTTTTTACTAACGCAGAAAAATTAAGTTCCCGATTTTGTCCATATCCTAGCGGGCAAAACGATTCATTTTAAGTGTTTCCGTTAGTGCCGACAGCACTAGGATAAGGACTTTGATAAATCGGGAAGTAATTTTTTGCACACTACTTATACGCCTTTTGTGGAGATATTTTTTAACTTTACTTTTTGAAGTTATCGATAGATTAATTTTTTGCTATTTCATATGGAGCATACACAAAGGTTGAAAAAATTAGCGCAACAATGGGTTTATGAAAATCAATTACTCCTCAGGAGGTATAGAGGAGAATGGATAGCTTACAATGGGGAAATTGGGATTGTTGCACATGGCAAAGATGCTTCTAAGGTAATGCAAGAAGCGGAAGCAAGTGGTCTATGGCATGTTATAAAATATTTGAATCCAATAACGTATAGTGGCTTGAGACGTATCGCATCTATCCATTTCAGGCCATTACATTTGGATGTCTGGGAGCCTAATGTAATCATTGACATTAAGATCGCAGAACGAAGCAGGCAAATAGAGATGTTAGTCGATTCAGGAGCAGATATCTCTACTATATCTCTAAGCGTAGGGGAAGAATTAGGCCTCAAGCTTTTTGATAATGAAGTAGTTGACTTGGCAGCTGGCGTAAATGGGACGGTGGAGTATGTATTGCGTAATGTAATTATAACATTGGAAGGGCAAACCTTTACAGCCCCTGTTGCTTGGATACTGAATCCTAATTGCCCAGACCTACTGCTGGGCAGAGAAGTTATTTTTGATTATTTCGATATCGAATTCCGGCAAAAAGACAAAGAAATCGTCTTTAAAAAAAGAGACGATGCCCCGTTCTAGCATTTAGGGAATTAGTGAAGCAACTCAGCAGACACTTGCCACTCACTCGCTTCCCCCGCTTTCCAGCACAGGTGCTTCCACCGGTTCCAATACCTTGATAGCAGGTAGCCGGATAACATCTTTGACCGAGCGTATATTGACAGCTTTAGACGCTTTGCTTTCCAGAAATACATCCATGTTCAGGTTGTACGATTGTAAATTGGCGTGGTCGATGGCTTCGAGTGGGAACGTTTCGGTACTTTCCAAAGTTACGTAAAACGTTTTGCGGTATGGATCTGCCTGGATTTGCGTGATTTTCATGTCCAAGGCTTTATCATTGCGGCGCACCAAGAGGTTGTTGATCAAAGGATTCAGTTCAAAGTTGACGGGGTTGTAATGGTCTTCCACTTCAATGGCCATTTTCCAAACAAAAGCAAAGTTCCATCCATCTTTTTTGGTCAGGTCAAAATGGCCTTCGGATGCCCTGGCAATGGGGTGCGCACTGGTTTGAAGGTCTTCGCTGACATCGAGCAGCAAATACTGTCCTCCAGCAGATGATTTACTCCTGAGTTGGTAGCTCAGTCGGAATTTTTCGTTGCGCGCATCGTTGGCACCTCTGAAATTAGTGCTCAAAGGTTTCCCACTTACCGTAAAACGGCAAGACTGGCATTGGTTTTCTTCATCAAAAAAAGGCTGAGCTTCCAGGCGAACACTGCCCTCGTAAACACCGGGCTGGAGACGGTCGAGCAGCCAGAAATTGGCACACATTTGTTCGGGGATACCAGATAGAACCAAATGGTGCTGGTGTTCAACGCCCTCGATCATCATAGGCAAATCAGTGGACAAAAGTAGGGTAGGGTGGAGGCTTGACAAATATTGCTGTATCTGAGCGGGTGTAGGCAGCGAGGCAAAAAGCTGGATTTTATCGTAAGGATTCGCAAAATCGGTGTAAACGATGGTTTCCCAATCGCTGCCCTGGAAGCTGGAAAAACCGCCTTTGCCTTTGTTCAGGCTGGTTTTGAGGTGCGCTGGAATCGGCCCGGTGAGGTTCAAACCGCCTTCCAATTCAATTTGAAAATTTTCCTCTGCCGAGGCAATGTGCTTAATCATCACGCCTTCAAACTCCCGTAGGTAATAGGCATTATGGACGAACTGGGGATTTTGCTGGTAAAAAGTCCAAAGTTGGAGCATCGCCTCCGTGGTGCGGTAATCGTTGGCTTCCAGAACGGATTTCAAAGGCGAAACAAAAGAACCAGAGACGGCCAATACGGATGACTCCCGCTTGCTATCCGTTTCGATCGCGGTTTTAAACACCGCATAAGGAGGCTCCATGCCTGCGTCGAGGGCCGCTTTCAGAAAACCGTTGCAGGTTTTGTGCAGAAAAAAAGAATCAAAATGGTCATTGGGGTTGATCAGGAATTGGTTTTGAAGGCTTTGGAGTTGGAAAATACGCCCCGGTGTGTAGGTGATTTCTTCCAGCGATTTCGACAGCTCTTCGCCCGAGAAAATATAGTTGAGCAACCCTCCACCCTGAATGTCTGCTGTTTCTACCTTAGTGCGCAAATCCTTTTTGCCCAAAAAGCGACTGATGTCCTGTGGAATATAGTCCCGTTTTTCGTTGGCTACTGTAAATCCGCAGTATTCGCAATGCTTGCGAAAGGTCTTTTGCAGGGCGTAGCCCAGCGAAATTCTGGAGTAAGCGCGCTCCGGCGGCCATTCCTCTTGTCGTATTTTTTGCAGCTTCTGTTGGTACTTATCGCTTTTTTGCCCATACACGAGCTGGCCGGGAATGATCATGGTACTGAAAAGCGTAAAAAAAATCCAAAAACCCTTCATCTATACGGGATTTAATTTTGTTATGTAAACAAACGAAAAACAGCGCTACTGTCTTATTTTTGAGCGCCTAAAATAGGGAAGAAATTATAAAATGGCCATTTTGGCCGCGAGCGCGTATTTGCAGCGCGTTCCTACTAATCCAATCATCATGTCGCGATTTGCCAAATTGAGCTGGACTATTGTAAAATGGCTGTTTTACATCGTCGTAGGGCTTGTTGTCTTGCTTTTCCTGTTTATTGAGGGCTTCGACCGCTATATAGCAACGGATCGAGGCGCACGCTGGTTGTTTAAAAACATGCCCAATCAAAACATCGAAATCAATCGGACACCATCCGGGGTGCGTTATGTATCCATCGGTGATGAAGACAAACCCTTATTGATGCTTATTCATGGAGCGCCGGGATCGCTGTACGATTGGAAATCCTTCGCCAAGAGAGCGGATCTATACGATCAATACCGGGTATTGATTGTGGAACGACCGGGCTATGGCGGCACAAAGCCCAGAAAGCCAGAACCTTCCATTAAAATTCAGGCAGCTCGAATTTTGGAAGTGCTCGATAAAGAAGGAAAGCCTGCCGTAGTCATGGGACACAGCTATGGAGGGCCGATAGCGGTAGCGATGGGCGCCATGTCGCCCAATATGGTAGAGAAAGTCATCGGTGTATCCGGGCAGTACGACCCGGATAACGAAATAACCTTTCGGATTTCCTATTTTATCAATTTTAAGCTGTTTAAATACCTGCTGCCTCGCTTCATCTGGGTTTCTAATGTTGAAAAACTGACACACCCGGATGGACTGAGGGAAATACAGCCTTTGTTCGCTGAGGTGAAAGTGCCCGTAGTGCTCCTGCACGGCGATTCGGATACCCTGGTGCCTTATGAAAATTCTCCTTTTCTGATGAATTTAATGTCCGGTGAAGCGGAATTGATCACGCTGCCGGGCTGGGATCACCCCATCCACATGACTGAGTCGGATTATTTGGTGGATTTTGTACTGGGCAAACGGGTCATGCCAGAAGGGGCTGATGAAACTGAAACGCTGGGGAAGTGAGTAAGTAGGCGGGGTGATAGCAAAGCAGAGTTTCAAGTTTCAAGTTTACCAAGCCAAGCTCAAACCCTGCCTGAGACTTGAAACCAGAGACCAGAGACTTGAGACTAGCCCGTCTTCTCCCGCGTTTTTCGCGTGATCAGCCGGGTAAAAAACCAGAGACTAAATGTTTTAACCATGAAAAGAACGCACATTTATCTACTGATCGGCATAATCAGTTCCATCACTGCCTGTATGAATCCAAAATCTGAACCGGACAAAACCTTCGATTGGCAAGGACACCGAGGAGCAAGGGGACTCCTGCCGGAAAATACGGTGCCTGCTTTTCTAAAAGCCCTGGAATTTCCCGAAATCACTACCCTGGAATTGGACTTGGCCGTATCCAAAGACAGCCAATTGGTGGTATCACACGAACCTTGGTTGTCCCATCAGATTTGCAGCCACCCCGATGGTCGCCCTGTTTTGGAAACAGAGGCAGACAGCCTGCTCATATGGCAAATGCCTTATGACCAAATCCGGCAATACGACTGTGGCAGCCGGGGCAATGCCCGTTTCCCGGAACAAGCAAGCTTGGCTGTCCATAAGCCCTTGTTGGGGGAAGTCCTACAAGCGGTGCAAACATGGTGCCTGGAAAATCAACGACCAGAACCCGCCTACAACATAGAAATCAAAAGCATGCACGAGTGGGACAGCTTAAAAACACCTGCACCAGATGTATTTGCGGCCTTGCTAGTAGATGCATTAAAAAAGGCAGGCATCCTGGAACGCACTTGTATCCAGTCTTTTGATGTGCGCGCCCTACAAGCCGTTCAGCAATTGGATCCTACTCGCATCACCGCACTTTTGGTAGAAAATGAACTGGGATTGGAAGAGAATTTAAGGCTATTGGGCTTTGTACCAGCCATTTACAGCCCCTACCACGAATTGTTGAGCCAAGCCGTCGTCAACAGCATCCACGAAAAAGGGATGAAAGTCATTCCCTGGACGGTCAACGATGCGGGCAGGATGCAGGAATTGATCGATATGGGCGTGGATGGCATCATTACGGATTATCCGGATCGGATTATAAAGTAAGCAAAAAAGCATGGATCCCATTTTTAAAAAACTCAACTACAAAGACCAGCCAAGCATCCTCGTATTACAAGCGCCGGAAAGTTTCCAAACCAATATGGAAGCAATGAAGACATTCACGCAGCCGTTATTGGAAACAGATGCTTTGGAAGCCATCGAATTTGCCATTGCTTTTGTTACCCGGCAGGAGGAAATCAACGAGTTGGTTCCCCGTTTGGTGCCAAGGCTCAAAGGCGATGCCGTTCTTTGGCTTTGTTACCCCAAAAGCACTTCCAAAAAATACACCTGCAATTTCAACCGGGATACGGGTTGGGCAATCTTGGGGGCGCATGGTATGGAACCGGTGCGACAGGTCGCCATTGACGAAGACTGGAGTGCGCTGCGTTTTCGCCGCGTAGAATACATCAAAAAAATAACGCGCAGCGAAAATTTTGCCATGACAGCAGAAGCCAAAAGGCGTACTACCCATAAGAAATCGACCAATTAGCCTTTTCAATTCCAGCTTTTGCCTTATATTGCTACCCAAAAAATCACCTGTACGATGAAAAAACACCTGAATCTGGTATTTTTGGGCATTAGCCTATCCCTGTTTGCTTCTTCACTGGTAGCACAAGATGCTCCATTGTGGTTGCGTTATCCGGCCATTTCGCCCGACGGACAAACCATCGTATTTGCCTACAAAGGCGATCTATATCAAGTAGCAGCGCAGGGCGGGCAAGCCTATCCGCTGACCCTCCACGAAGCGCATGACTTCATGCCCGTTTGGTCGCACGACGGCCAATACATCGCCTTTGCTTCCGATCGCTTTGGCAATTACGATGTCTATCTGATTCCAGCTAATGGCGGGGCAGAAACGCGCCTGACCTACCACTCCGCATCGGATTATCCTTACGCCTTTTCCAAAGGAAACGACGCGGTATATTTTGGCTCCAGCCGCCTGGATGCCGCTGAAAACCAGCAATTCCCCTCAGGCGTGCTGGCTGAACTATACGAAGTTGCCGTTCAGGGCGGTATGCCTAAACAAGTACTGACAACTCCTGCCGAAGATGTAAAGCTCAACAAAAATGGGACGATGTTGGTATTTCACGACCGCAAGGGCTATGAGGATGCTTTCCGCAAACACCATACTTCATCTGTTACGCGGGACATCTGGAGCTACGACATGAACAACAAAACCTATCGCCAATTGAGCGATTTTGCAGGCGAAGACCGCAACCCTGTTTTTGCACCCGATCAGCAGCACATCTATTACCTCAGCGAAGCCCAGGGCGATTTCAATATTTTTAAAATGCCTTTGAGCGGCGGGGCTGCTACCCAACTCACGCAATTCAAAAACCATCCCGTCCGCTTTCTCAGCAGTAGCGAGGACGGGCTGCTTTGTTTTAGCTGGAATGGCGAAATTTACACGCTCCGCGAAGGCAGTCAGCCGCAAAAAGTAAGCATACAGATCGCTACAGGCGATCGCTATAGCAGCGAGCATTTTGAGGCCGTAAAAGGCGATGCAAGCGAAATGGCGCTTTCGCCCAATGGCAAGGAAGTCGCTTTTGTGCATCGCGGCGAAGTATTTGTGGCCTCTGTGAGCAAAGGCACCACCCGCCGCATCACCAACACACCGGAACAGGAGCGATCCATCAGTTTTAGCCCGGACGGCAGGGCCATTTTATACGCCGGGGAGCGAGATGGCAGTTGGAATGTTTACCAAACCAAGCTCGTGCGAGCAGAAGAACCCTATTTTTTCCAATCTACTTTGCTGAAAGAAGAAGTCGTAGTGGCCTCACCTGCCGAGGAGTTTCAACCCGCCTATTCGCCTGATGGCAAAGAGGTGGCATACCTGGAGGAGCGCACAGCCCTTAAAGTGGTTAACCTGGCCACCAAAGCCATTCGCGAAATCCTGCCCCGCGATCGCAACTACTCTTATTCCGATGGCGATCAGCACTACCAATGGTCGCCCGATGGAAAATGGTTTTTGGTCAACTATCTGGAACCCAAAACCTGGAACGAGCAGGCCGGGCTGGTCAGTGCCAAAGGCGGAGAAGCGCCGATTAATTTGACCAAAAGCGGCTATGTCAATGCGGCCCCCCATTGGATGATGGATGGGAAAATGATGATTTGGTACTCCGATCGGGATGGCCAGAAAAACCACGGCAGTTGGGGCGGCGAAATGGATGTATATGGCCTGTTTTTCGATCAGGAAGCTTACGATCGCTATAAAATGAGCGAAGAGGACTTCCAGATTTTGAAGGAACAGGAAAAGAAGGAAAAAGAAGAGAAAAAAACCGCTGCTGAAAAGAGCGATGCCGATAAAAAGCCGGATACCCAACTAAAGCCCATTAAAATTGACCTGGATGGGATAGAAGACCGCAAGGCGCGACTCACCATCCACTCTTCCGACTTGGGCGGCGCTTATGTCTCCAAAGACGGAGAAAAATTGTATTACCTGGCGCGTTTTGAAAAGGGATTCGATTTGTGGCAAACAGAGCTGCGCACCAAAGAAACCAAGGTCTTGCTGAAACTAGGCGCCGAAAGGGCAGGCAGCCTTACAGCAGATACCACAGGCAAAAATTTGTTCTTCCTGGCGGATGGCAAAATCCAGAAAGTGGAGCTGGAGTCGGCTAAAAAAGAAGGCGTTGACTTCAATGGAGAAATGACAGTGGCCGAAAACCTGGAAAGGGTACACTTGTTTGAGCACGCCTGGCGGCAGGTGGACAAGAAGTTTTACAAAACCGACTTGCACGAGATCGACTGGGATTTTTACCGGCAAGAGTACGCCCGTTTCTTACCCCACATCAACAACAACGCCGATTTTGCAGAAATGCTGAGTGAGCTACTGGGCGAGTTGAATGCCTCCCATACGGGCGGTCGCTATGCGCCAAAACGGGAAAATCCGGATGAGACAGCAGCCCTGGGGCTTTTCTACAATGAGAAATACAGCGGACCGGGCTTGAAAATAGCGGAAGTGATGGACAAAAGCCCGGTGGTCAAAAAAGAATCCCGCATCAAAGCCGGGGTAATCATCGAAAAAATTGACGGCAATCCCATTTCCAAACAAGACAACCCTTATAAATGGCTGAACCGGAAAGCGGACAAGCCGACCTTGCTTTCCCTCTACGATCCGGTGAGCCAAAAACGCTGGGATGAAACCGTCAAACCTATCAGCCTAGGCGCTGAAAGTCAATTGCGCTACGAGCGTTGGGTAGAAAACTGCCGCCAAATTGTGGACAGTTTGTCGGGTGGGCGCATCGGCTATGTGCACGTTAGGGGCATGAACGACGCCAGTTACAGAACAGTTTATGAAGAAGTATTGGGCAAAAATGCGGACAAAGATGCACTGGTGGTGGACACCCGCTTTAATGGCGGCGGCTGGTTGCACGACGACCTGGCTACCTTTCTGAGCGGCAAGCAGTACATTAGCTTTAACCCCAGGGGGCAAGATTTGGGTGCTGAACCCCAGTTCAAGTGGAAGCGGCCCTCTGTGGTGGTGATGAGCGAAAGCAATTATTCGGATGCCCACATGTTCCCTTTTGCCTACCGCGAATTGGGTATCGGCAAATTGGTGGGCATGCCCGTACCTGGCACAGGCACCGCGGTCTGGTGGGAGCGCCTGCATACCGGCGATCTGATATTTGGCATTCCCCAAGTGGGCATGCTGACCAAAGACGGCCAATACCTGGAAAACACCCAACTAGAACCAGACATCAAAGCCCCCAACGAGCCGGGTGTTGTCAGTAAGGGCGGCGACCAGCAACTGGAAGCGGCTGTGAAGGAATTACTGGAACAATTGAAACAAATAAAACCATAAGCATGACGATACCTGCCCATTCACCGGATGAGTACCTCGCGCAAGTGCCAGAGGATCGGCAAGCGGCCATGAATCGCCTGCGAGAGGTTATTTTGGAAAACCTGCCTGCCGATTTTGACGAAACCATGAGTTATGGCATGATCGGATATGTAGTGCCGCATTCGGTTTATCCGGCAGGCTACCACTGCGACCCTAAGCTACCCTTGCCCTTTATGAGCATCGCTTCGCAAAAGAATTTTATCGCACTGTACCACATGGGGCTTTACGCCAATCCCGATTTGCTGGACTGGTTTGTCAGCGAATACCCCAAGCACAGCAAACGCAAGCTGGACATGGGCAAAAGCTGTATCCGCTTTAAAAAACCGGAGGACATACCTTTTGAATTGA
>CALMIR010000098.1 GCA_937864265.1 uncultured Saprospirales bacterium
AGGGCTATATCTGGGCAACAAGGATGACACTCCGCTGGAGTGTTGGGGCTTTGGGTCTATATCCGCGAAAATCCATTTGATCCACCCCATCCGCGTTCCTATACCGCACGTGATGGTACACGGATGACGTGGATTGCTTTTATCCGCGCCTATCCGCTCGGAGGAGAAAGTTCAGACCTCGCCCATAAAAACTACCGCATCAACACCACATGCCCGCCAATCCTTTCTATTTTGCCCGAGCGCAGTTCAAATTCTACAAAATAAGTATATACCCCCACGTCCATCAATTGGCCCCTAGCGCTGCCGTCCCAGCCATAAGCATCGTCATTAGCAGGGATGTCATTTTGGACAAAAACCTGTCCACCCCAACGGTCGAAAACCTGAAATTGTACGATGCGGGTAATCTGGTAATTATTGGCGAAAGGGATGAAGCGATCATTGACTTGGTCGCCATTGGGCGAAAAGGCATTTGGAATATAGATGTCTAGTTCTTCTTTGATTTTGATGCTTACTTCTGCCTGACCCGTGCAGCCGAAAATATCCGTGATGCGTATGATATAGGTATTTTCTTCCAAAGGGGTAATTTCAGGGGAAAGGCAATCGAAACAATCGAGTTGTACATCAGGTGTCCAGCGGATATTGGCAATTAGCGCTTCCGGGATATTCAGTTGTGGACTTAAGATGTAGGGAAAACCAAACTTCAACTCTATTTCTTCGGGCAAACTGACCATTGCTGTATAGGCTACAGGCATGGTAAAATCCTGTTCTAGGGTACAACCGTTGGCATCCCTTATCGTCAATGCATATTGGCGGGCAGTCTCCAACTGGTTCAGTTGCTCTTCTGAAAAAAACTCCCCTTCCACTACCGAATATTCATAAGGAGGTGTACCGCCATTGGCATGCAGATCGAGGATACCTTGCTCCAATTGTTCGCAATCGATGGCAACTGGTTCCAACGGTGGCGGGCCGTCCACCGCAATGTCCACTGCTTTTTGACAACCTTGAGCATCTGTTACAACGAGGCGGTAAAGCCCTACCGGAAGTTGATCCAATTCTGTGGCGGCTTCGCTGAAGCCCACCCAAAAGAAGCTGAAAGGCGGGTTATTTCCCGATAAGGAAATGCGTATTTTGCCGTCAGACAAGCCAAAGCAACTGACGTGTTCCACTTCCTGATCAACCAAGATGCGCATGACTTCGACATAGCCGATTCCGGAGGCATAACCCTCACAGGCAGCGTCCTTCACGGCAACCAACTCGTATTCGCCATCCATCGTAACTGGCAGTGAAAAATTTGATGCCCAAATACCACCGACAGGGGCTTGCACCTCGCCATTAACAGCGTAGGTGACTTCCCAGGGTGCTATGCCTTCCAAGCTCAGTTGGAGGTAGGCCGTATCTCCTTCACAAATGACATCTTGACCACTCAGTACCGCTACTGGGGGAATGGTGGGGATAACAATAGCTTCGTCGCTGGCGCTGTTGCCGCAGGCGTCATAGACTGTCACGGAGAAAACATCCGTTTGGGCGGCTATGACATCCATGGCAGGCCCCGTGGTGCCATCGCTCCAAACATAAGTATAGTCGGGTATTCCCCCGTTGATGGTGGGGCTAATGGCTGCAGAGCTGTTTTCACAAACATACGCATCCGGCAGTTGGACAGATAGAAGCGGCCCATCAGCAATGTACATTCGAGCTGTATCCGTGAAGCAGGCACATGGAATATCCAGTTCCAGGACAATATTTTCTAAAGGTTCTGTGAGGCCGTCATTGATAATGGAAACAGGCAAAAGTGTAGAGGCGGAGCCTGCGGGAATAATAATGGAGCCGCTGAGTGGTAAAAAATCTGTAAGGGCAGTGGCTGTACTTACGGGTGAAACGGTGTAATTAACGGGCAAGTCAAAGGCGGTGCTGCTGTTGCCGCTGCGTTTGAATAGAAAATAAGCGTCGTCACACCCTTCAAAAGAAGGATTAGCTGGAGATTGCCCCGTGAAAGCGGATACTTCTACTTCGCCGCCCAAATTGAAACTTTCTGCTTCCAGGAAGACCGCCGAGTCATAAAAATTATCGCCCACATCGGAAACCACCAGGCGGATATGATAAGTTTCGCAGGGAATCAGCCGGAGTACAGCGGTCAACTTTTGGGTAAAGCCATCGTATTCTATTTCACTATGGTAGAAGTTGGAGAAATTTTCCAGTCCACAAACAATGGCATCGTCGTTCAACTCATTGTGGTTATAGAAAGTGCTATTGTAAATGTGGTTGACAGAATTGATACTCACATAATCCGCAGAGCCAGGTATCAGCGCCACATTGGCTGCATTATTGCTAAACTCACCGGAAATGCCCGGTCCGCTGATGAAAAAACCAAATACATCGTTGTAAATACTGCCTACAAATTCGCAATATTCTTCAGATGCAAAGACGTATCGGAACGTCACCACAGAATCGAGCGGTTCAAAATCAAATTCAATACCTACAGCATCTTTGACCTGCCCGGTGGACAAATCGTCGAGATCGATGTCGCCGGAATTGTCATAAAAATTGCCGCTCTTGTCCGTAGCACTATTGGGGCCTTCTGCATTGGCAATTTGTCCGGTAGCGATAATGATGCCACGGGAAATGCCAATACTGGTTTCTCCATTTTCAAAGTAACCGATACCTGCTTTTTCGCCAATAGCTTTTACGTGAGAAATGTTGTTGCAAGCCCCACTGACAAAAATATCTTCCACTAATTCTTGCACATTGTAATCCCCTTGGGTTTGAATACCGCTCACCAGAGGGGCAGTCTCCAACCGGGTAGGAGTTTTCTCATAGTGAACCCACTCCGCAATAATTATAAGCAATAGAAGTATTATGGATCGCATATCATTCAGAATGCGTTATAGTTTTCTGCATTTTCTTTTTATGGCACAAAATCCAAAAAGGTTACTTCTTTGGAAGCAGCCAGTCTTGTTGAACTGTTACGTGTCTTGAATAAGGGTAGAAGTAGTGTTGCGAAACAGACTGCTTTTTGGCAAAAATCGTACCTCAAGAAGGAAATAGCGGTTGAGGGGAAGTAATGGTTGACGCCTTACCTTCAGTTTATTGTCCATGGGATGGAACATTTGCCGTTGAGCAGTATTAATTATTCTCAAATATAAGACTTTCTTGTGAAAAAGCAATTGTTTTTAAATAATCTCTTCAAATTCATTTTCGTCAAAAAGGGGGCTGGTTTTTGAAAGGGCTTGCTGGCTGAGTAGATGCATTTGCTGGATCATTTGGAGGACAGCGGCTATAAATGACTCATTTATCAATTGCCGCACATCATCAACCGTTTGTAAATTATCACTGAGTCTGAATTTATAAGTTTGCTCATACAGCCCCGATTCAAACTTGATGGCAAAGCGATTGTCCAACTGGAAAATGGTGATTTTAAGAATGGGGTGGTCAATGTAGCCTGCGATGCGCATTTTTTTGGTGGCAAGGATAAGGAATTATATTGACAAATTGACCCAAAAACAAAGGCAGGTTTTGTGCAACGACAAAACCTGCCTGAATGTAACAAGTTGACTGTGTTTGTAAAAGATAAAAAAGGGTAGGGGGTTTATCGTTTTGATCAGTGATTTTCCTTCAAATATTGCATTCAGAAGCTTGGAGAAAAAGAAAACTGGGCAACAGTACTCTAACCGCTACCCAGCCCGGAATAATAGCAACTATCTACTTATCTCCAATTAAATTTATGCCCACCTTTGTGGACATGCCCTTCTGAAAATAAAACACCCTAAAGTTCTTAGTCGTAATCGACGGAAAATAGCTGTATGTTGGTTTAGCTATTTGCGGCCGATAGACCGGGTGTAATTGTCAAGTAAGAAGAAAAGGGGGCTGGATACAGCCCTCTCAAAAACGCTTTGCATCAGGCCCCCCTTGAAATTCTTTCGTTTGACTCCGAGGAATTAAAATCAATTTTCTTTAAAATTGGTATGTAGCATTTGATAACCTCCAGTAGGTTGTTTTCATCTGTTTTTAGGGGTTCAGGGCGTATGCCCTGCTTGTGCACCAAGCAGGGCTACGGAATTGCCCTATGAACACTTAAATTGTTCTCTCATAGTAAAGGTATCCTCGGCTGTTCTCAAAGAACAGGGCAGTAGCGCCCTAAACTACTGCCTCAAGTCCTATCATTAAGAAGAATTATTCTCAATCCCAAATGTCAATTAACTATTGATGATACAAATGTACTTGCGATTCATTCGCCCGGCAAACAAAGCATTTTCACTACTTAGGGTTTCTAAAAAAAACTATTTTTTAGCATTTTTTTTAAATTTAGAGTGGATTGAATTTTTAAAAACCTGTAAAATAGCAATTTATGAAAAATTAAAATAACAGGATCTATTAAAATAAGATGCTACACTTAGGATTTCTAAAAAGTATATTTTTTTTTAGAAAAGTGAGAAAATAATTGAGAAAGGGCATTTTTATGGAGAAAACGGCTTGTTTGAAGCAGAAAGTGGATGGTGTTTATAATGGATGGTATGTATTGGGTAGCAGATGGAGGATGGGGTGTCCTGTGTGGCGGGTTATATGGGGTAAGTAGAAAAAATATCAAACAAACTAAATAAAATATATAGATTTGTATATATTTGCTTTCGCAAAACACCACAAGCAAGCCAGGCATTTCCAATCCTATTTCAGAGCAAAAAACAAGCGACATGGAAAATTACCCAACCGCCTATCCAAAAAGCATCCATCAGCCCGAGCAGTTTTGGGCAGAACAAGCGCGCGCGATCGCCTGGTTTGAATTTCCCACCCACATCCTCAGCCAGGATGAAAATGGTTTTTACCGGTGGTTTAAGGGCGGGAAAATGAATACCGCCTATTTGGCCTTGGATCATCATGTGGAGCAGGGCAGGGGAGAGCAATTGGCATTGATCTACGATTCACCCGTTACCGGGAAGCAACAAAAATTCAGCTACCAGGAATTGTTGGAAGAGGTGGCTCGCCTGGCTGGCGCACTGCGTCAAATGGGGATTGAAAAAGGCGATCGGGTAGTGATCTACATGCCCATGATACCGGAAGCCGTGTTTGCGATGCTGGCCTGCGCCCGTATTGGTGCTATTCATTCGGTGGTTTTCGGTGGTTTTGCCCCCCGCGAACTTGCTATCCGCATTGACGACGCCCAGCCCAAAGCCATCCTGACCGCCAGTTGCGGTATCGAGATCAACCGGATCATTCCCTATAAGCCCATCGTGGACGAAGCCCGTCAAATAGCGGAACACCCGATCGAACATGTGCTGTTGTATCAGCGCCCCGAATTAGAAGCTGCATTAAATCAGCCCGGTGATCTGGATTGGAAAGCATACGTAGCTCAAGCCCAACCCGCAACGTATGTGCCAGTAGAAGCTACCGACCCCCTGTACATCCTCTATACCTCCGGCACAACCGGAAAACCCAAAGGCATTGTACGCGACAACGGCGGCCATGCCGTCGCTTTAAAATACAGCATGACGCACGTTTATGGCACCAACCCCGGCGAGGTCTATTGGGCCGCATCCGATGTGGGCTGGGTGGTCGGACACTCTTATATCGTGTATGGCCCTTTGATTCAAGGTTGCACCACCATCCTATATGAAGGGAAACCTGTAAAAACCCCCGATCCGGGCGCATTTTGGCGGGTGATCGCCGAGCATGGCGTTAAAACCCTATTTACAGCCCCCACGGCGTTTCGAGCCATCAAAAAAGAAGATGCTGCCGGTGCTTACCTGCAAAAATACGATATCAGCCATTTTCAGCGCCTGTATTTGGCTGGCGAGCGCTGTGATGCGGCAACCTATGAATGGGTAAAAGGGCTGTTGGGTGACGACAGAGACGTAATAGACAACTGGTGGCAAACGGAAAGCGGCTGGCCCATGATCGCCCAAATGCCGGCTTATGGGATGATACCCGTAAAGCCCGGCTCGGCAGGGCGACCTGTTTGTGGCTATGATGTACAAATACTGAGTCCCGACAATCGGGAATTGCCCCCCAATCAGGAAGGTGCCGTTTGCATCCGATTGCCATTGCCGCCCTCCTGTCTGCCCACGCTATGGAACAACGATGCCCGCTTTCGCGCCAGTTACCTGGCACCGTACGAAGGCTATTATTTCTCCGGTGACGGCGGCTACCGCGATGAGGACGGCTACATCTTCATCACAGGCCGAATGGACGACGTGATCAACGTGGCCGGCCACCGCCTTTCCACCTCTACCATGGAAGAAGTGGTTGCGCAGCATCCTGCTGTTGCCGAATGCGCCGTCATTGGTATAGAAGACAAGCTAAAGGGGCAAATTCCGGTCGGCTTTGTGGTCCTCAAAGAGGGCTTTGACCTGGCTCCTGGTGAACTGGAAGCCCAATTGGTTAAGATGGTGCGCGACCAAGTGGGCGCAGTGGCTACTTTTAAACGCGCTGCTGTGGTCAACCGCCTGCCCAAAACCCGTTCGGGTAAAATACTGCGACGGGTCATGCGAGCCATTGCCGATGGCACGGAATACGCCATGCCTTCGACCATAGAAGACCCATCGGTGCTGCAAGAAATAGCAGGCAAAATGTCGGATGAAAAGATTGGAGAGGCTTATGGTGGGTAGTGTACTTTTAGAGCTGCAATAGACAAATTGTGCTCAAAGTCAATTTCGCAGATAATACAGTGGGATTTTTCCGTAGCTATGAGAAGTTATCGGAAAATCCCTTAAATTGCCCCAATGAACGAAACCCTTACCAATATTCGAATTTTAAACGTCTCCTTCCTGGAAGAAATCCAGCCTAAAGAGTTGGAATGCTTCCGTGGCGCCATTGTGGACAAGGTTGGCGTACAGCAGGAATTTTACCACAATCACAATAATGACCCCAACAGCAAGGTGCAATACCATTACCGGTATCCTTTGATTCAATACCAGATGGTACACCGCCGCCCGCGCATCGTATTCATCAATGAAGCCATCGAAGAAGCCCATCATTTCTTTGCCAAAAACGATTGGAGCCTCAATTTAGCAGGTCGCCCGTACCAATCTCGGATTGAAAACCTCAAAGCACTACAGGTTCATTTTGGATTGAGCGATGATTTTCAGGATTACCGCATCAGCAATTGGCTAGGACTGAACGAAGAAAACGTTAAAGCTTACCGCAATACGCCCCGTATGGCCGATAGACTGGCAATACTGGAACGCATTCTGGCCGGCAATATCTTGAGCGTAGCCAATAACTTTGAGCTACATTTTCCGCGCCGCTTCACCCTGGAAATTACCGATTTTTTTACTTGCCGAAAGGTGTATTACAAAGGTATAGGGCTGATGAGCTTCGATCTGGCTTTCCGCAGCGATGTGTATTTTCCGTACGGACTTTCGATGGGGAAGGGGAGTAGTTTGGGGTATGGCCGGGTAGGGGCGGTGGATCGGGAGGAATAAAAATATGTTTTTGTTTAGATTAAAAATCAACTTTCTCTTGAGGAGTATTAGGGCTTGAAACGGTTTGATTATAGGCGTTTTGTTATTTCAAATAGGGTTTTTATTGAGGAAAATTACACTATTTCCGTTTGGTGCAGTATGAATTATTTTTTAGCTTTGGCAATAGGAAAATGCTTATCGCGAAGCTATTAGAAATACAACTATTCTACTTTATTCCAGAGAATAAAATGACTAACTTCGCCAACACCAGTTCGACTTTGGTTAATCGTTTGATAGACATAATAGATGCCTAACAACTTATGCAGGAAATTCGCATATTTTCAGTCTTATTTAAGGAGCCGATAGCCCGGGCAGAAATGGAATATTTCCGCGCTGCTATCGTAGCTAAAGTTGGAGACAGACAGGACAGACACCTGTTTCACAACCACAACAACCTGCCTGATGGTACGGACGGGGGCTACCATTATCGCTATCCATTGGTGCAATACCAGATGGAACGGGGCAAACCTAAGCTGGTATTCATCAACGAGGCCATCAATGAAGCCAAATTCTTTTTTGCCAATGAGAGCTGGGACTTGCAATTGGGCAATCGGTGCTATACCTCCGAAATAGCCGAGCTAAAAACCCAGCAATTCCACATGGATAAAACAGAACATTTTCAACATTACCGCCTCAACAATTGGCTGGCACTTAACGAAGCCAACCACCAGAAATACCAGCGCATGGAATCCTTCCAAGAGCGGTTGCTGTTGCTGGAAAATATCCTGGTGTCACACATATTGGCTATGGCCAAAGGGCTGGGCTACTACTTTACCCAGCGATTTGAGGCCCGAATCACCGATGTCCTCCAACAGCGGGTACAGCCTTTTCACGAAACAGAAATGAACAGCTTTACCATCGAATTTAAGGCTAATGTCAAATTACCCAACTTGAGCATGGGCAAGGGTAGCAGCTTGGGTTTTGGCACCATCCGACAACTGAAAAAACAACCCGATACGGCCACTCAACCTATTGAACACTAAAACCAATGATAATACAAGCGCACATATATCCCTATCTCGACCTGTTGTTGGCAGAGCTGATCCCATCGGAGCAATTGCATGCCCTATTTCCGGGGCAGACTGCCCCCAGTCGCATGAAACGGGACTTAAAACCCTTGCGATCCATCTTGCAAGACGTGGGGCAACACGATGCCGGAACTTATTTTTTCAAACCCCAAAAGTTATACGTATGGGAAAATTTACTGGCATCTTCAGAAAGATTGGAACTGCCCGCCGATTGGAATAAGCCCGCACTGGCCGAATGGGAACAGCTCGTGACCCAATTCGGAAGCAGAACCAAGAACCCCACGCTGGGCGACTACAACGCCCTGGCTTATAGCGCCTACCATTTGGCTTACGCCTATGGCTCCAGAGTAGCCTGCCAATCAGATACCTCATTCGACGACGCTTCCCTGTTCGACTACAACCGGATTGCTGCGGCCAAATACCTCTGCCACCAGGCACCGGGTACAGCTACGGATCAACCTTATCTATTGGTGAAGGGCGATATTTCCGGCATCCAGGATTACATCTACCACGAAATATCCGCCGAGCAGATCGGCGATGCGGAAAGGGTGGCCAAACGCCTGCGCGGGCGCTCCTTTTTTATCGCACTCATGTCCGACACGCTGGCCGAGTGGCTGGTGGATGAACTCAATCTGGGTTTGGCCAATATCCTGTATTCAGGGGGCGGCAATTTCCAACTGCTTTTGCCCAATAACGAGGTCACGACCAACCAGCTCTATGAACTGGAACGTCAGATCAACCGGGATTTGCGCAGGCGCATGCAACCGGCACCTTCCCTTTTGCTGGCGCAGTGCCCCATTTCTACAAAAGACCTGAGCAATTTTGGCGCAGCCAATACCAAGCTCGGCGAACTGCTGGAACAGGAAAAACAACGCCGGGCACGCCTGTACCTGAACGAGTTGTTTGTGGCCGAAAAACCTGAAAAAGATCCGCCTCAATACGATGGTCATACCGGCTTACTGCGGCAAAACCATAAATTGATAGAGAAACTAGGGCAGACCCTGCCTTATGCCGACTATTTGTTGGAAGTACACGTCAAAGCAGAAGAACGCTTGGATTTTCAGAAAATGGTGGCAGAGCACCCGGCCTTGGTCATTTCTGCCTTTGCCGGGCAAGGCATCTATTATTTCCAAAAATGCGACCGCAAGGAAGGCAAAGGTGCCGCCGCTTATCAAGGCATATTGGATGCCTATGCCCACCGGATTGACCGCGTTCGGCTCATTCGCATCAACCAAAGTGATTTTCTGGAAGGCATTAGCCATTTTGAGCAGCCCAATCATCCCACTGGGTTTGGCTTCAAATACATCGCCAAAGCAGCACCTGTCAAAGCAGCACCTGTCAAGAAGGATGAAGGTCAACTTCAAACTTTTGATGAAATAGCCAAGCGCGGCCACGACTTGGGCAATAAAGAACTCGCCTACGACCGCATCGGCGTCATTCGGCTCGATGTGGATGATTTGGGGGCTGTTTTTGCCGCAGGACTGGGTAGCAGCCAAACCTTTGAACGCCTCTCTGCCCTGAGCCGCGAGTTGCAGCTCTTTTTTGCCGGATACATGGATCATCTGGCTCAACGCTTCAACATGTACGTCATTTACTCCGGGGGCGACGACGCTTTTTTACTCGGCTCCTGGTACGATGCCCATCATTTTTTGCGGGAGTTGCGCCGCGACTTTGAACGGTTTACCTGCCACAATCCCCATTTGGGGTTCAGCGCAGGGCTTTTTATATGCAGTCCGTATTATCCAGTGGCGCGCTTTTACAAAGATGCCGGAGACTTGGAAGCTGACGCAAAAAAAGATGCCCCAGGCAAAAACCGGATCAAACTTTATGGTCGGATACTACCCTGGGCACGCTATTTAGAAATGATGGACATAGCCTTGAAAATGACTGGTCTGGTAATGAAAAAAGGCGACCTTCCCCAGAAGGAAGAGAAAGGCAAATTCCGGCGATCCATGATACTGCGCCTGCTGCGGTTCATTACTGCTGGTAAAAAACAGGGAGATGATTTTGAGACCTTTCGGACGCTGGCTCGGCTGCATTACTTGTTTGGCCGCCACGAAATTGATGCCCGGCACATCCTATCGAACTTCTTGAATGATTATTCAAAGGATAGTGATAAAGCCCACGATTATGCCATCCCTTTTAATTACGTCTTCCACCTGAGCAAGGAAGGAAAAAATGAAAAAGTAACAATATGAGCGATGTAACTTCATTGAAAGATTTGGTTAAAAACGCCAAAGAACACGCCAAAGACATCCAAAAAGATGGAGTAAAAACCCATCAAATCCGGAATTTCTTTGCTGCGGTCGAGCGGATGCGCCGCCTTTACAAAAACAACCCCGAGGACGAGCAAATTTTAATGGAACTCATCCTGCTGCAGCCCAAGCTGGCCTATACCGCTGGAAGGCAGCCCAATTCCGTCGGGAAAAGTTTTTTCAAGCATTTTTCCACCATCATAGACCAGGTCTTGAAAGTATCCGACCGGGGCAATCAGGCGGAAACCCGAGAGCAATTGAAGGGCTTTTTTGCTTACACGGAAAGCATTGTAGCTTATCACAAATATTTTGAAAAAGTAAAAACAGAAAACCATGGCTGAAAATAACGCGCCTTTAGTATTGGTGGCCAACGTCATCATACGCGGCAAATTGGAATGCGTGACGGGAACGCATATTGGCGGATCGGCGGAAAAACTGGAAATAGGCGGCTTGGACTCGCCTGTGGTACGCGACCCTATTTCCGGCAAACCCTACATTCCTGGGTCGAGTATTAAGGGTAAGCTCAGGCACCTGTTGGAATACATCACCGGGGGCTTAAACGAGCCGTATCAAGGCGAATTGGGCAATGTATCTATGGCTAAGGATATTGTTCGCCTGTTTGGCATAGGCGCTGAGGTAAAAGAGCTTTCGCATAATAAAGAAAGCTATGAAGATGCCTTGAAAAAGGCCAAAGAAAAAAACAAACAAGAATACCTCGAACGGGTAAAAAATCTGAAAAATATCGGTATCACCCGTCTTATCGTGCGCGATGCCCTGCCCGATGCGGAAACCGAGAAGCTTTGGGAAGACGAACTAAGCGAAGAAAACTACACGGAATTAAAAGCCGAAAACTTCGTGGATCGCCTAACCTCGGCAGCCAATCCCCGCTTTATCGAAAGGGTAGTAGCCGGTTCTAAATTTGAAATAGAATTTGTATATAGCGTGTACCGCAGTTTTGACCAGACGGATGAAGCTGCTCTGGCAGAAGCCAGCGAAGATTTGGGCAACCTGAAATTGGCGCTGCGCCTATTGGAAAACAACTTCATCGGTAAGTCCGGCAGCCGGGGCTATGGCAAAGTGCGGTTTCACTTGCTCGACCCGATATGGCTCAGCAAAAAGGACTACCTCGAGGACAGCGATGATTACAAAAATGCAACAGCGGATTTGTCAAACTCAGCATTGAAACCCCTCAGTCAAATCTCATTTGCCCACGCCTAAGCACTGGATCATGCCTGTATTTCACGCTTTTTATTTAAAACCAATTTCCGGCTACAGCAGCGATCTGCGCTCTGATACCCTCTGGGGGGTAATGATTTGGGCGGCTGCGCAACTGTTGGAACAAGCGGAGTTGGACGAAGTGCTCCATCAAAGCCAGGATGGCGGCGACAAAGGCATTTTTGTCAGCTCCATGTTTACCGCAATAGATAAAGGTGAAAACCAATTCGAACGTTTTTTACCCAAACCCCTAAAGCCCGTTCCCATGGCAGCAGAAAATTGGCAGGAATTGGGTTTTGCGGAAGCGAAAGAACGACTGCGCGACAAAAAGCAAGCGCGCGATAAAGCCAACCTGCTGGAATCGAACTGGCAGTATGAGGCTCAGCAAATACAAGGAGGAACCGCAACAAAAGAAACGGAGCAAGTAAAAAGGAAGGAATTTGTCAATACCCACGTTGCAATAGACCGCATTTACAAACATACGCTCAAACTGAACAATGGCGGGCAGCTATTTCACACGCCCGAGTATCGGCTGGAATTAAAAGGCAAATCAAAAGGCGGAACCCCCGTTTTGTATTTCCTGGCAACAGGAAACACCGCGCTCATCCGCCAATGTCTGCGACTGCTCCGGCACCTCGGCATTGGAGGCGACCGCTCGACCGGGAAAGGTACTTTTGAGTTGCTGCACGATGAAAGCATCCATTTTCCTGAGCCAGCCGATTGCAACGCCTTGATGAGCTTGTCGCTGTACCATCCGACACGCCAGGTTTTGGAGGCTATTCAAAAGTTGTCGGTAGAAGGGATACGTCAGCTCAACTACCAATTGGTGCGCAGGCAGGGGCGCTTTGGCTTGAGCACGCCCTCTGGTTCGCGTTTTATGAAAGATGCCAATACCTATTTTGCAGAGGGTTCTTGTTTTCCGCTCAAAGCGATTGCACTGGAAAAGGATTGCTGGTACAGCGGGCACAACCACCCGGCAGCAGGGGGCGAGGGTATTCCTGCCATCCAAAACGGCCATGCTTTATTTGTACCCGTAAAGATTTTGTAGCTATGGAATTGCGCATAAAGACCTTAACCCCGCTCCACATCGGCAATGGCGAAAAGCTGTCGCCTCTGGAATACGTCATTGACGGTACCACCTATTATCGGCTCGATCAGGCCGCTTTTACACGATTTTTGAAAGATTTATCGCCTACCGCCTTGCGGGCGTTTTCCGATTGGGTCGGTGAAAAATACCGGGCCATTGCCGATTTTGAAATCTCTTTTTCCAAATTGTCGCGCGATCAACAAAGGGATGGAAAAAAGGACCACAACCAGCAATTTGTTGCCTTGAGCCAAAGCGCTACGCCCCTGGCCTTTTGCGAATCCATCAACAAGCGGGCGGAGCTGATCCGGTTTTTGCGTGAAAACAAAAGTCTGACCCGCGCCCGCATAGATGCCCGCGATTTCAAAAGCTCCCAGGTCAATGAGTTGCAAAAAAATGGGCTGCAAAAGCCCTATTTGCCGGGATCGTCAATTAAAGGTAGCATCAGAACGGCATTGTTGTACAATTGGCTTTGCCACCATGCCGACCGGAAATCCGTAATGGAAGCCATAGACGAACAACTGAGGAAAAAAGCCAAGGATACGGCTATGGACGACCGATTGGAAGCCCAGGCCTTTTATTGCGAGGCGCGCATCAACGGCAAGGTCTGGCACGACGAAGCCCAGTACGATTTGCTCAAGCTCCTTACGGTGAGCGATGCCCATTTGGCCAAGGATGCCTTCGAATTGACCCTGGCCGATGTAAAAGCTTACGTGCGCAAACGCGAAAAGCGAGGCAACAAAACCGAATTTATTGCCGACGAGCAGCGGCAAACGCCTTATGTGGAAGCGATTCCCGCTCAGACGGAATTGCTGGGCAGCCTGCATTTCAACATCGGTTTTTTGTACAGCATACACGAACACCTGCCCGCCGACGGCAAGGGCATAGCCATAGGCGGAGATTACCATTGGAAATACCTGAAAAATAAGGTAAAAGCGGTCTATAACCTGGATATGGATGTTTTTCAAGGCTTGAATCAACTCCCGACAGCAGAGCGGGCAAAGCGCTTGGACGAACTGGAACAGCAGGTCTTGCAGCACATCATGTCCTGCCTAAAAGCTTTCAACCAACGCCAACTGGACAGCGACCGCCAATGGTTGGATGAGTTTGCAAAGGTGGACTTTAAAGGGCATTTTGCCGACCGCATGGAGGAGGGCTGGGCAGCACTATGGCCCCGCCGCGAACTACCCTTGCTCCACCTCGGCTTTGGTGCAGGCTTTCGATCCACGACTGCCTTACTGTATTTTTTGGAAGACCAGGGCTTGCAAAAAAAATACGAGGACATCATGCAGACCTTCGCTTTGGGGTTGCCGCCGAACAAAAAGAACGATAAAAAAACGCGGGCGGATTATGTCCCAAAAGCGGATAAATTCCCCAAGTCCAGGCGCTTGGTGCGCACGGAGCAGGCCATTTCGCCGATGGGCTGGCTGCTGATCGGGGAAGATATCGCCCCGCAGCAAGCATCAAGTGCAAGCACCAGCCAGGCAGCGCAAAAAGCGACGCCCGCAGCACCGGAATTCCATACAGGAGCCATCAATTTTAAAAAACCACCGATTCTGGATGCGGTTGTCACCAAAAGTGGCTCGCCCAACCAGGTGAAGGTCTATTACCGCCCCGATGATATGCCTGTGTTGCCGCTGAATGGCTATCGTTCGGCGCTGGAACTCAATACCGTTGTGCAGGTGCAAACGGTGCTGAATAAGAAGGGGCAGGTGGTGCAGGTGAGTTTTGATCGCTTGAAATAATGAAACTAATTTGGATTGGAATTGAATAATCTTATCTTTGTGGATTATCTTTTCCATTTTAGTCAGGATTGAAGCGTTAGAAGCACATGCTTTATTCGCATTCTTGACATAAAAAATTCCATTTTAGTTAGGATTAAAAACAAAAGGAGTTGGTGTCTAGCACCAACTCCCTGTTTTGATTTTTCAAAACCTTGCAATAAGGCTGATAAATCATTCCCTAGAAGATGTCGCTAATGATCTTTACTATTGTAGCGACCTTCAAGCAATCATCAAGTGTGATTCTTGGAAAGTTAAACCTTCTAGAGGCGTTTGTAGAACCAGCTTTATTCGGATTCATGACTCTTTGGAAGCGCTTGGCTTCCGATCTCCTTTTTTTAGGAGGTTTTTTATTTTTTTTCATAAAATGAAAAATTTTTAGTTCTGGGAAAATTCCCGAACCGATAACATTACCATCAATCATTTAGTTTCTAAAAACTTTAAACACCCTCAATTGATATTTTTAATAGTATCAGAATGGAAAAGCGAAAAATATATACTGCTGAAGAAAAGCAAAATATTATTTTGGAATTAAAGGCAAGTAAATTCAAAAAAGAAATTATTGTTAAATACAAAATCCATCACAATACCCTAAGTAGATGGGAAAAAGAATTTGAAAAATCTGGATTAGATGGGTTAGATAAAAAGAAGAGAAATGCCAAAAATGCGAAGAGGATAGCTATCTTGGAGAAGAAATTAATAGTTACAGAGGAGAGTTTGAAATATACAGAATTAGAATTGGAGATTAGGAAGAAGTTAATGAATGGATTTGAGGAAAGTTTGCCAATAAAGGAAAGATTAATCATTGTTGAGCAATATATCGGAAAAGGAATCAAAAGAGAGGCCTTATTAGAAATTTGTAAAGTCACTGAATATCAATGGAAAAAACATAAAAAGAACAACCAACCATGACCCTTACCAACCTACAAGAAAAAATACGTGGCCTTATCGTTCAAGACCGCCTTGATCTGGCCTTTCAGGAGCTAAATGCGAGCCTGGAAAACGGACAACCTAGAGACGAATTTATCCAGCTTGCCAGAAAGCACAAAAAGCTGCAAAAGGACTTCGACCTTGGTTTGCTCAAAACAGAGGATTTTAATCTAAAGGACAGTCGTGTGGTCAAAAGTCTGTTTTCCATGCTAGACGACCTCCAAGAAGCGGATATAAAAGCCGACCTCGATCTCAGTCGGGGGATATTTGAAAAAATACTGGTATTGGTAGGCGATAAGGCAGTACATGCAGAAATACAGGCGCTGTTGCATCCTGATACCTTCAAGAACGTAGCGTTTGCGTCGCATCCTGTTTCGGAAGAGGCACTTGCGGTAGATGTGCTGGTATTTTGCCATCAAAGGGGGCAAGCAGGCTATGAAGAAGCCGACTGCCGGGCTTTGGTGGATGCGCATCCTGGCTTATTGTATGTGTTGTTTACGCCTGATCTTTTGGGATTTTTAAGGCCGGGGCCGGAGAACCCTAAGGCGGAGTTTTATCGGGCGCGGGTAAATCCGGCCAATTCGTATATGACTTTGCCAGCTCGGCTTAGGGAGGCGATTGATTATCTGCGTCTGAAACGGGGCTTGGGGGTGTGAGGGAAATCCCGTCCGACCGGGCATCCGGAAGGGAAGGCACTAAGGCGTGTCGGCAATAGGGAAATGGCAAGGTACACAAAGCTGTGATTGTCCCAATTAGGTGAGAGCCATTTAAAAAGGAGAAGCTTGGCAAGTGTCGGTGTGACTTCGTGCTCACGCCGACACTTTTGCAAAAAAAAGAAAAGCCGCCCGAAAGCGGCTTTTTCACGGAAGTTATTTTTATTTAGCCTTTTGGGTTGCTTTTTCAGTCTTCTAACAAGTCATTCAGGAAAAGTCGGTAGCGTTCTTGGTCGGTCTCTAGGTTTTGGAGTACGGTAGTCAGGTTTTGGCCTTTAGCGTGCAGCATCGTTTTAAATCCATACAGTACGGTACACAATTCTTCGCGCAAGTGCGGCTCAAAAGCCGGGTAGCGGCATTTTTTTTCCAAAAACAAGTAGCGTTCAATTCGATCCAGTACTTTTCTCGATTTTTCCGACTGGTCGAACAATTCTGGGTGCAGGCTGCGAATGGCCTGCGCCAATACGGGTACGGAAAGCACCTGGTGTTGGAGCTGACCTGAGTTGTTTGTGCCAAACAACGTGGGTTGCGGTGCTTGTCGGGATTTCATCACGTGAGTTTTGTTTTATGAGATAATCAGGTTTTTTACTAGAAATAGCGAAAATAAAAAACGACCCGGCCTCTCCAAGGGGGATAAGCTAAGCCGTAAAAACAGGGTGATTTTTGCGAAAACTATTCCATTAGACTGCGCAAGTCGTTTTTCATGCGATGGATGCGCACCCCTACGGTCGATTTGTTCAGGTTCAGTGTCTGGCTGATCTCATTCATTTTCCAGCCTTCCAGGTACAATTTCAGTATGGCCAAGTCTTGTTCGGTCAATAGCAATGCTGCGCGTTGCAAGAAATCTTCGATGTGGTGCTCAATGGGGTGTTGCTGCCAACTCATCTGTTCGGGCAATTGTACTTTCAGCTTTTCCTGAAGGCGAATACGGCTGTTCTTTTTGCGTTGTAAACCCAACAATTCATTTTTGACCATCGTGTACAGGTAGGCCGCGCCTCCTTTTCTAAATCCGGCCTCTACCAACTCATGGTCGTTGAGCATTTTGGCATAAAGTTCTTGCAAGGCATCGTCTGCATAGGTTGCTTCTATGTTCAACTTTCTGCACAATCCCTGCGCGTACAGTCGCAATTGCTGATGATAACGTTGATGAACGTCTATCAGAAAGCGATCGCGCTCTTCCCAATTGAGTGTAAATGAACACATAAAAGACAATTTAAAGATTTAAGATTATTGCTGATGCTAACCATTATATGTTTCAAATTGTCCCATTTTTTCAAACCCATTGTTAAGTTTCCATGAAGAAATTGTTACCCCTTCCTTTGAAGGGGCTTGTAGGGGGATAATGTGGCGCGAAGCCTTATTTTTTCAAAGCGGCGCATTTTTTTTTCCACATTTTCCACAAAGATAAAAAGGGCGTATCCTGAAAAAAATAAGCCCTCTGCTGCATTATAGGGTAAAACACATCCGACAATCAATCAATCGTTTTCACCATGAATGATCTATTGCAACCTAGTTTGATACTCAATTTTATCTTGTTTGGCATTATTGTGGGCGGCTGCCTGATTGCTGTGCTGTTGCGCCCCTGGGCAAGGCCTTCTATTGATTATGTTTATGGGTCTGCTGCGTCTGGCGGGTCTTTGATGGCGTCCCTGCTCTTTTTGTTGGCATTGATCTTGTTGCTCCTGTGGATATAATTGAAGAAAAGATAGCGCTACGCTGTAGCGCGCTGGCAGGGCTGAATCGGGGCGACAAATAGAACAGAAAGGCTCTAGCAATAAATACCCATCCATTTCAATTCCAGAAGGTAAGATCAAGCCGTTTGAGGACGAGTGTCGCTTTATGTCACCCTTTCAGGGTTTTGCCCGGACGCATGACGAGCGTTATAAAAATGCCACCGCTTCGCGGTTCGAGCATGGAGCAGCTTGGCAAGTGTCGGTGCGACTTTGGGCTCACGCCGATACTAAAAGCCTTTGTGGCCTCATATGTTTGCAGGTAAATAAAAAAGCAGGCATGAGCACCATTTTGTGAACCACACCCGCCTATGCAGTCGCCTGCCCGGCCCGCCCGACCGGATCAATCCGGACAGGATAATCCTGCTGATGCCGATACACTTCAGTGGAACGGACGGGGGCAAGAAAGAAGCAAAGGGCACAAAGTGGGGCTAAAATTTTTTGGAAAAAAATTTTAGCCTATAGCGCCTTCCGCCTTCTGCTGGTGTTTTGTTACCGCTGGGTGGTTTGGTGGCTCCATTTAGTGTTTTTTATAAAACTGTCAGCCCTTCGGGCTTTGGAGGAGCATAAAAATTTCTATTTTGCCAGTAGCAATTTAAACAGCTAAGCAGAAGCCAACCCCGGAGGGGTGACATGATTATAATAAACAAGAAATGAGCCTGAAAAACCCCAGAGGGGTGACATAATTATAAACGCCCAAAAAGGCAAGTGTCCTCCTTTGGCGTTGTGTCACCGCTTCGCGGTTTGTACTCAGAAGGAGCAGGGTGTTATAAAAATGCCACCGCTTCGCGGTTTAAGTGTGGATAAGCCTGTCAAGTGTCGGTGCGACTTTGGGCTCACGCCGACACTAAAGGCCTTTGTGGTCTTTGTGCGGTTTGTGGTTGAATGAGCCTTGACTTGGACATTATTGCTCCAGCGATTGAGATCGCGCTGGCAGGCTATATCGAGGAGTGGCAGGGCGATTGTCCCTATCGGGTGATGGCCATTCAAAAAGGGGGCGCCTGGAGCGCGTCGGCGAGACACCGATGCTATTATGAAAAAAGCTGGCGAACTATACCTACTAATATAATTTACCATCAGCGAATAGAACCGACGAAAGGAAATCAAATTCGCTGAAATGATGAGTATTCCAACCATTATCACTATCCTGCAATGGCTGTTTAGCCTGACACTTGGCCTGTATTTATCCAAAAAAATAAGGCCTCACTTGAGAAAACTGATACTCCGGCTGATGCCGTTGAAGTACCGTTTTTCGGAAGAATTTTTTGGTCTGCAAAACCGAATTACCACTACCGTCTTGCTATTGGTAGCGGCCAGCATCATTACATTCTGCTACTTATTGACCGGGAAAGTAGAAAAAGAGGTAACACAATTTTCCTTTTTCTCTACAACAAGCGAGTCGGAAATCTATCCGTTTCGAGAGGAAGCCCAAGTGGATTTTGATCCCGGTCACTCATTGATCGAAGATACCCTGCCCGAAAACCGGGTATTGCCCAAGGTCGCTGAACTGGATCAACCCTTAACGGAAACGACTTTTTTCCTCCAGCTATACGCTTTTCAGCACCTTGAAAGGGCGCAGGTACAACAAAGCTACTGGTCGGGTCGCCTGAGTAAAAAAGTTAAAATAGTCATAGTGGAAGAAAGCCCGGCGCCTTACAAGGTTTGGGTCGGGCCTTTTGCTACCCGATCGGAGGCTCGAAAGTTTAATCAAAAATACCAGTTGGGTGGATTTATCATCCAGATGCCCCACTAAAAATATTGTCGGTTTTCTTTTCGCTGTTTTTTTGGGGCGTTGGCCGCCAGCGCCCCACTTTTTCTTTCACTAAAAATAATGTTTTATGAATAAAAATACAAAAGCACGCCATCAGCAAAATAAGATGGTATTTTGCAGTATTAATAGTGTCAAAGCCTTGTGCCAGCTTTTACAAATTGACCAAAGGCGAATGCAATTGCTCCTTAAAAAGCCACCCTATAAGGTTTTTCACATTCCTAAAAAAGACGGCGGCGAGCGCATCATCGAAGCACCGGGGAACGAACTCAAAAAGGTGCTTTCCATACTCAATCGTTATCTGCAAAGTGTTTATTTCTTCGAGCGATCCAATGCTGTTTATGGCTTTGTAGCCGGGGTAAGGAACGATGAAGACCGACGAAACGTGCTGACCAATGCCAAAAAGCATGTGGGAAAACCTTATTTGCTAAACATAGACCTGGCCGATTTTTTTCACAGTATCAGTCAGGAAAAAGTATATCAGATTTTTTCCGAGCAGCCTTTTCAGTTCAAAAGAGAGATTCCAGAGTTATTGGCCGGGCTGACCACTTATCAGGGGCATTTGCCTATGGGAACACCTACTTCGCCGGTGTTGTCTAATTTTGCCTGTTGTCAGCTCGACTTGGAGTTGTATGAATTATCCCAAGATATGGGGTGGATTTTTACACGATATGCAGATGATATGACTTTTTCTGCCGGATATCCGATTCTAAAAGAAAAGGTTGATGTCATTCGCTTCATAGTAGAAAAACAGGGATTCCGTATTAATGAACGAAAGGTCAAAATGTTTGGCCCAAGTGATGATAAAATAGTCACCGGTCTTTTAGTGAGCGATCAAGTTAGTTTAGCTCCTGATTATCTGCCCAGGCTTGAAAAGGACATTGAGCAATTGGCTCTTATCATGCAGGCACAAAATGAGCAGGGGGAACTACACACCCGATGGGTAGAGCAGTATAAAAGACATATCATAGGCCGACTCAATTTTGCTGCTTTTGTGATGAAAAGAAATAGTGCCCAATACATGGCACTCAAAGACAGCTATTACACAGCTATTAATCCCCCGCAAGAAGAATTTGGTGCCATTAGCTGGCGCGGTTTTCCTTACAACCTATAAAAAAAATAGCGAACTATGCAATTGGTACTAGATACACCAGGCTTGCACCTGAGCCGGAAGGAAAAGGTTTTTCACCTCAAAATTGGGGATAAATCAAAAACCATTAGCCCTGCCAAGCTGAGCAGCATTGCTATTACAACTGATATCACCATCACATCAGGTGCTATTTCGCTCTCGCTCAAACACCAGATACCCATCCTGATTTTCGACCGGATTGGCAAAGCCAAAGCTCGCCTTTGGAGTCCTTATTTTGAGAGCATAGCCACATTGCGGCGTATGCAAGCCCGCTTTACCGAGCATCCTGAATCAACTGTTTGGATGATCGCCCTTTTTGAATTGAAATCGCAGGGACAAATGGACAATCTTAAAGCCCTCAATCAGCGCAAGTTGTTTTTCAAATCGGAGTTAGAGGCAGCCATAGATGCCATACAGCGCCACCAGCGCGAGTTTGAGGCATTCGGCGAGCAGATACCCGATGAGTGCCGCCAGCAAATGATGGGGGTAGAGGGCAATATCGCCCGTATCTATTGGCAAGCATTAGGAAATGCTTTACCTGCGGCTTATCGTTTCCAAAATCGCAGTAAGCGCCCGGCCAGAGATAACTTTAATGCAGCCATCAATTACCTCTACGGTATGCTTTATTCCGTCGTAGAAGGCGCACTGTTTGCTGCTGGGCTAGATCCGCACATGGGCATTTTCCACGCCGACGAATACAACAAGCCTACCCTCGCTTTTGACCTGATCGAACCTTTTCGTCCTTGGATGGATCGGTTGCTGATCAATCAATGTTTACAGGAAAAGCTCTCCGATGCTTTTTTTACCCAAAACCAGTACGGCCTGTTTCTCAACAAAGAAGGGAAAGCCTTTATCATTCCACTATTCAATGATTTCCTGCGCAGTAACCGAAAATTTGCCAATCAGGAAACGACAGTTAAAAACCAGATTTATGCCATGGCTTCGCGCTTGAGCCAACGCATTCGTTCTACCATGTCCTGATGCTTATTATTCACTTTATAAACCATGTTGTTCCATGTCGTCTTTCCAACATATACGCCAGCAAATTTGCCACTTAATTCAGTGGTCTGAAACTCAACATAAAAAGCAAAAAAAGTGGACACGCTTGCGTTTTCATTGGCTATTGGGACAGTGGCTGCAGCAGTGCAGTTTGGTGAAAAAACACGACCTGATCGCACTGATAAGTGATTTGCGCCAAGAGAGCGGTGTAGTGCTTTCCATCGAGCAGTGTCGAATAGCCATTCAACTGTATCAGGCTTTCTCCGAGCCAGAGCAGTTATTTCCCCAACTCACCCTGAGCCACTATAAGTTATTGCTAAAACAAAAAAATTCAAATGCCAGGAATTATTACCTCAACGAAGCCTTGCACAACCATTGGTCGAGCCTGCAATTGTACCGACACATCAAAAGCAAGGAATACGAACGATTATATGAAAAGACCCCAGATACGGAGCATAGTCGGGTATTTCTAAAAAAACACTATGTACTGGAATTCTTAAATCTGAAAAATCTTCAAAAGCTACCAGAAAAACAACTAGAACAAGCTATTCTGGCGCAACTTCAGCCCTTTATAGCCGAATTGGGCAGAGGCTTTGCTTTCATTGGCAGCCAAAAAAGAATTGTCACCGCTTCCGGCAAAAACTTCTTCATAGATTTGGTTTTCTATCATTATCTGTTGAAGTGTTTTGTATTGATAGACCTGAAATCGGGAGAGCTCAGCCATGCCGACATTGGTCAAATGGACATGTACGTCCGGCTTTACGACGATCTTTGGCGAGGCATCTCTGATAACCCCAGCATAGGTATCATCTTGTGTACGGATAAAGACAATACCTTGGTGCATTACTCCATACTTCGCGAAAGCAGCCAGCTTTTTGCCGCCACTTATGAGCTACAAGCTCTGCCAGAAGAAAGGCAAGAAAAAGCTGAACCTTTTTTCGCCCATTTCCACCCTACGGGCGGCATGGTAAAAACCAACTTTTGAGTGAACAGCCCACGACCTCCATGTTGTTGAGCTATTTAACTCACACCCGTAATATCCTGATTTATGAACAAAGATCAACCCCGCCTAGCTCACTTCATTCGCCATTTGGGCAGGAATTTACGATTTGCGGAGCCACCCTCATCACGCAAGGCGTGACCGACACCCCTTAGTGGCTTCCCGCCCGGATGCCCGGTCGGACGGGACTTTCTTAGTACTCTTAGTGTTTCATACCTTCCCCCGCCCACTCACACCCCACTCCCTCATCATTTCCTAACATCCTTGCACCCTTAGTGTTGCAGCACCCACCCACCCACCCACTCACCATTCACTAAAAATAAAACGCATCATGCCCATCCTCATCTGTTACGACATCAGCAAAAACAGCCTGCGCAACCGCCTCGGCCAAAAAATACTCGAATACGGCCTCGACCGCATCAACAAATCCGTTTATTTAGGCAGCATAGCCGATAACGCGTTGACCAAACTAGAAAAAGATTTGGCCGATCAACTGCTACAAAAGGGACAGCCTCAGGACAGCCTCATTATACTACCTGTGAACGCCCAACATATTCAAGACATGCGTATTTACGGCCAAAACGACCTGGATAAAGCAGAGATCAGCGGCGATAAAAGCACCCTAATAGTGTGAAAAAGCGTTGTTTTTACTAAAATGCTCGCAATGAAAAACTGCAAAAAATGTCTTTCTGGGTAAGAAAAAGGCTTTTTTTGAACCAAAAAAGTTTAAAAACTCAAAAAGTTTTATACTTTTTGACTTCAATGATTGGAATTAATTACAACACTGAAAGACACAATTGGTTTTTAACGTATTATTAAAGAGTAGATGATATATTTTAGAATGGGGTATATTTAACTTTTTTATTAGTTTAACAAAAAAACAATATGTTTGATCCATGATAATAAAACGTATGTATTGGGCAATCAACTATTTGTCGGCAATGCTGTACAATAATTAACTATTTTGGACAGGTATTTGTGACATAGTTCATTTTGCAATGTCTGTTAACTGAATATTAATTTCCGAAAAATCGCCGACAAAGTTGTTTTTCTGATTATTTGTTGTATCTTGTGCCTCAGATTCTAGTACGGGTTTGGGAAGGGGATAGGGTAGGAGTCAGTGTTCCATTATAGTTAGGATTACGACGATCCATTATCCCAAGTAAACGTGTAGTTACCAGTAGGAGTCAGTGTTCCATTATAGTTAGGATTACGACAGGTAATCGGTTTCCCGGATGGTGGACATGGTGTGTAGGAGTCAGTGTTCCATTATAGTTAGGATTACGACGCGTGCAAGTAGGGCAGCAGGACATGCGATTGTCAGTAGGAGTCAGTGTTCCATTATAGTTAGGATTACGACGATGGTGTCGATCACCGACACCACGATAATAGTGGTGGTAGGAGTCAGTGTTCCATTATAGTTAGGATTACGACGCTTGTCGTCGCGGTGATGCCTACCTCGAGGAGGCCGGTAGGAGTCAGTGTTCCATTATAGTTAGGATTACGACAGTAAGACCCATTCCCGAAGGTTGAGTAACCGTCCGTAGGAGTCAGTGTTCCATTATAGTTAGGATTACGACAAAAGAATGCGGTAGGAAAGGAAAGCACAAATATAGTAGGAGTCAGTGTTCCATTATAGTTAGGATTACGACGGAGTCGGAGCGGATGGGAACTCTTTTCCCAGTCGTAGGAGTCAGTGTTCCATTATAGTTAGGATTACGACGGGTTTGCCATGTTGATCTGGTTGGCATTTGCCTGGCGTAGGAGTCAGTGTTCCATTATAGTTAGGATTACGACCATCGAATTGGTCGCCCAGTTCACTTTCCAAGTCGTGTAGGAGTCAGTGTTCCATTATAGTTAGGATTACGACGATTGATCTTGTCGCCGGTCGCATCCGCCGTCTTTTGTAGGAGTCAGTGTTCCATTATAGTTAGGATTACGACTTACGGCGCAGAACAATACTGCGATGATTGCGAGTAGGAGTCAGTGTTCCATTATAGTTAGGATTACGACTTAAGTTGATTCTTCAGGTCGTTGTACTGCTGGGGTAGGAGTCAGTGTTCCATTATAGTTAGGATTACGACAGTTGTTGGTTGCGTTCGGGTCGGTGGTGATTCGAGTAGGAGTCAGTGTTCCATTATAGTTAGGATTACGACGGATTCTTCATCGCAGTGATGTTAAGTTAATGGAAGTAGGAGTCAGTGTTCCATTATAGTTAGGATTACGACGTGGGGCTTTGCACCTCTGCCGCGCCGCCCGTTGCGTAGGAGTCAGTGTTCCATTATAGTTAGGATTACGACCATTCCTCGCTTATTGGCATAAATGAACCGAAAATCGGTAGGAGTCAGTGTTCCATTATAGTTAGGATTACGACCTGGTTTTTTTTCATGCTAATATTTTAATAATTGGTAGGAGTCAGTGTTCCATTATAGTTAGGATTACGACAGGAATGCGCCCGGCTTTTTCCACCTCATTCTTGGTAGGAGTCAGTGTTCCATTATAGTTAGGATTACGACGAATCGTGAGCATCTGCACTTGCGTCAAACCTTGTGCGTAGGAGTCAGTGTTCCATTATAGTTAGGATTACGACACCATATTCGTCTTCCACTGTCACATAATACACGCCGTAGGAGTCAGTGTTCCATTATAGTTAGGATTACGACCCGCGGCCTTCGCAGGGGGACTCAGCGCTCTCTATGTAGGAGTCAGTGTTCCATTATAGTTAGGATTACGACGATCGTAGCAGTAGTGCCGCCATTGTTCCATGCATGTAGGAGTCAGTGTTCCATTATAGTTAGGATTACGACGGTCAGTTCTACTTTACCCATTTCGTTTACTACGGTAGGAGTCAGTGTTCCATTATAGTTAGGATTACGACCCATCGTTATCGGTATCGGCATAGAAGGTCATTTGGGTAGGAGTCAGTGTTCCATTATAGTTAGGATTACGACGTATCTTTCGTTCAGTAACTTTAATCTTTCTTCGTGTAGGAGTCAGTGTTCCATTATAGTTAGGATTACGACTAGCTTGACTGCAGAACATGGACTGGATGTTTCGTAGGAGTCAGTGTTCCATTATAGTTATGGATGAACGAAGTGCAGTCTTGGCTTTGCCAAGACCAAATGTCCAGTGGACATTTGACGAAGAGAACCGAG
>CALMIR010000099.1 GCA_937864265.1 uncultured Saprospirales bacterium
GATCTGTTATCATCTTTTTTGGTTTGAGGTAGATGGGGTTGGGTAGGGGGATACTTTGCACCAACCGTCAGACTGCGCACCAACTGAAAGCATAAAGAACCAAATCCTGGAAAACCAATGTACTCAAACTTTAATTCTGTAGAGCATCTGTTTTGGGCATAAAATCAAGATAGTATTTTAGAGTATAACTTGTTATTGCCCAGACTTCCATAGTAAACAATTAAAGGATAACAAATTTTAGAAATGGCAAAATTTTTAAACACGACAGGAGTTTCCTATCATTTGGAAGAATTAATTAAAAGCACAAAAGATCGTCTAATATTAATTAGTCCATACTTGCAATTTCACAATAGGATACGAGATCATATTCAAAATCTTAACATTCAAAAACGCGACATACGAATTGTATATCGGGAAAGTAAACTTCAACTTGAAGAAAGTAATTGGTTAGAAAGTCAAATAGGTGTAAGAACTAGCATTTGTCCAACTTTGCATGCAAAATGTTATTTAAATGAAAATGAGGCAATAGTAACATCGATGAATTTATATTCTTTTTCTCAACAAAATAATGACGAAATGGGAATTCATGTTACAAAAGAAAAAGACCCCGAACTTTATCATGATATTTATGAGGAAGCTCAAAGGCTACTTACAATAAGTGAAGAAATAAGAGTTTCTGTGAAAAAAATTGATAAAAAGAAGTCAGAACAAATTATAAACGAAAAGGCTGTATTAATTGAAAAAGAAAAGGATTACTCAAAATCGAATTATAAAACTACCAAAGAGCTGTCAGAAATTACAGGTTTATCCAGTAGACAAATAAATTCATGGCTTGTTAATAATAAATTGATGTATAAGGAAGGGGATGATTGGATTTCAACTAAAAAGGGTTATGATTGGGGAGCAGTATCCAAAACAGGTCAGTATGGTAAATTTATTGTTTGGCCAGAGGAAATTGTATATGAAATTAAGAAATAAATCTATTTTCAAAAACGACGAATAGCCATGCCTTCAGTTGGTCGGCCCGTGGCAGTCGCCCATTGCTGGATTTTCCATTAAGAAACATTGTTGTACCAGTGGTAGTAAGTCTTATTCTTTGGGCAATAACGGGAAATACTTCTGTTACGTTTATTTCAGTTCCCATTGTTGGCATAATATCAATGTCACTGGGAATTTAAGCAACAGGCTATAGCCGTTTTTACAAAATGTTATCTGCACCTCTAATCCGAAATTAAATGGACTTCACCGTATCCCGTACTTTCAGTTCACTTTACATTAGCCTGGACATTGTCTGGCTACTGGTTTTCATTTTGGTGCTGTTATATTTTAAAAGACGGCAGGCTGTTATTGTGGGGCTATTGGCAGGGGTATTATATTTTCTGGTAGATTACGGGATATTTTACAAATTACTCGGGACAAGGGAAATTACCGGAGCGGATCCTTTTTTGTTTCTGTCCTGGCTGAGCATGAGTTATGGCTTCACTAATTTTGCCTGGATATGGCTATTGTTAGACCGGGACAAATACAGTGTTGAATGGTCCCTTTTGCCTATTCTGGGCTGGATAACAATCGGACAATTAAGTACCAATTTTGGGGCAGATTTTACAGAAATTTCGATTTCCCGAGGCACAGGTGCCTATCATGGTGTAATGGCGCTTATTCTTTGTTTTGGTTATTTGTATGTTGTCATTCATAATTTAAAGGGGAAAGAAAAGGTGAATATCCTCTGGTTGATCGCTATTGGCGTCGGTGTACAGTTTGCCTGGGAAGTTTCCCTGCTTATTAGTGGAATCCGTCCACCACTATGGCAGCCCCTTATCGTAAATTCCCTGATCGAAACCAATCTGGGATTACCAATCATCTACTTCATTCATAAATACGTAACAAAGCGCTGGAAAGAAGATCTTAGGCCCTGGTAGCCGAAAGGTGGATCATTGTAAACAGTAGATAGTTATACCCAAACCACTTTCGCTTGGGTATAAGGCGCTTATCAGGTTTTTAAAAAACTAAAACTCCTTAAAAAATTCTCTGCCTGAACGGTCAATATAAACTGTCCCGACGGCAACTCCTTTAACTCAAAATCCAGCTTGTGTTGACCAGCCTGAAACATTTTCTCTTTTTGAAAAGAATGTACTTTTCCGGAAACATCTGTAATCTGAAAGGAAAATCTTGTGGGCTGTTCCAAAGAAAAATCCAAAATTAATTGATCATATACGGGGTTGGGAAATAATTGATTTAAAACAAAGCCCAAAGCATTTATTTCCTTTTGTCCGGAAACAGTATTCAGCACAATCATTCGTAATAGCTGGTTGGGCGCTGCACCATCCGTAACAAAAAGTGTATCACCTGTAGGCGAAGCTACGATGCCCGTTGGATTTTGGAAAGTCGCCGAAAGAGCTGGACCATCCATATTTCCTGCTGCTCCGGTACCTGCGATGATTTCAGAATCTCCGTTTTCAGGATTGACTTCATAAATGACATGGTTTCCAAAATGACAAACAAATAAACGCTCGTTTGACCAAATGAGATAGGCCACATCAGGTACCTGGTCAGCAATTGCGGGCAGGGTTGTGAGCACAGTCGCCTGTTTGTCTGGCGTTATCCTGATAATCTGACCGCTGAACATGTTTGAAACATATAAATTGTCGGAGTTGTCGATCGTGATGCCGGTCGGCCAAAAAAGTGGAGTGCCCAGTAACCAGGTTTCTTTTGTACCGTTTGGATAAATTTTTATTATGCTGTGATTTTGATTGGTGGCCACAAAAAGGTTTCCGGCTGAGTCATGCACAATCCCTGCAGGCCCTGAAAGACCTGTCGTTATATTGGTGATTGAATTGTCACCTGCATTAAATTTTCCAACCCAGCCAAAATCGTAGGAGCAAGTATAAATATTCAAATCAGCGTCCATTTCGATAGCTCCAATGGTGTTATCATTGATTGTCAAAATAGTATCCACCTCACCGGTTGACGGGTTTATTTTACGAAAATGATTGCCGCCATAATGCGATGAATAAATATAGCCGTCTGCTGCAAAATGCATATCATCGCCAACATTGACTGGCACCAGCGTCGATACCGTTTGACTGAAAAGGCAGCTGGATAAAATGCTGAATAGGAAAAAAAGAATTAATTGTTTCATAACTATATACACCGTTTAGCAAACTATTCATTCACTTTAATAATTTGATCTGTTTTTAAAGGTTTCCCATCCAGAAAAGTGTTCAAAAAATAAACGCCAGAATTTAAAGATTCCAGGTTTTCCAAAACAATCTCCTGCTTTCCAAAGGAATCATTTTGGGAAAAACTAAGTCCGACAGTTCGACCCAGCATGTCTGTCATCGTCATATTTACCTCTCCGAATCCTCCATGCAAATCAATTGAAACCGTCAATTTATCGGTAAACGGATTTGGGTAAACGAGGGTTGTTACATCAGGCAAACTGACTTTGCTAATATCAGTAATTGCCGCTTCGCAATCCAGGTAAACCTGCAGTAATGCTATGACGGTGGAAGAAAGTGCCCACGAATTGATGTTTGCATCATTGGCATGGACGGCGATGCTCAAATCTTTTTCAGGAAAATAAATCACGCTGGAAGAATAGGAAATATCTCCACCATGTCCTAAACCTTTAAAACCAAGGTATTGCCGTTCCATGAGGCCGAGGCCATATTTGGTATTTCCCGGCAAGCCTGTAGAAATTGTCTGTTGTGCCAATTCCCAGGTTGCAGGGTAGTACAAGCTGCCGCTCATGCATGCCCGCATCCAACGAGCCATATCACTGGGCGTAGCGAAGTATGCCCCAGCCGGACCAACCCCACTAAAAAAGGAATTCCAGGTAGAAAAAAGGTAATGTGAATCATCTACAATACCATCGCCTGTAATATCAAGCCAAAGATGCGCAACCTCAGTAGGAAGTGGATTAAAGGCTGGCTGCGAAAAACTGTCGAGCCCCAGGGGATTAAAAAACCGGGTTTCAAATTCCTGCCAATATGGATTCCCCGTTGCGGATTCGATAATCATTCCGAGAAGTAAATAGTTCGTATTCGAATATCCCCAGTTGGCTCCTGGCTGAAAAACCGGTGCCTGCACAAAAGTGCTGATGATCTGTTCAAGTGTCCAAATCTGGTTCACATTTGCTGACATCTGTGGTTGAAAAGAAGGATTCAATAAGACATCATAAACTCCGCTCTGGTGCCGCAAGAGCTGATGGATGGTGATGTTTGGATTGATAAAATTGAAAGTAGGCAACCAATGATGAAGGCTGTCGTTGAGCGTTAGTACCCCTTCATCTACCAGTTGTAAAATACAAGCAGCAGTAATGGTTTTGGTTGTGCTCGCTACGGCGAATGCATGCTCAGGACCAATGCTGTCCAATGGCGAAATAGAAGAAATGCCGCTTCCTCCGGCCCAAACGGCATCGTTGGAAAATTGAAGGGAAGCTCCAAGGCCCTTGATGTTCAATACCTGATGCATAGAATCAAGCGTATGTTGCAATGCCTCAGCCAATTTGCTATTTACGGTTTGAGCAGTAGAATTTTCAAAATAAAAAAATGCTAAAAACAGTAGTAAAAAAAGTCGGATTGGTTTCATCAGTTTAATTTTTTTTGAGTACTGGTTTTTAAAAAACCAAAGCTTTTTCTACAATAAATATATTTTCAGCGTAGAACGAAATGTACCAGGTGCCTGCTTCCAAATGATCCAGGTTTACATATTTTTCGGTGGGAATAATCTGCTTTTTAAAAACGATCCTTCCGGTATTATCGGCAATGGACAACGAAATATTTTGTCCGGTTAAAAATTCAGGAATTTCTACAAGCACAGACCCGGAGCTCGGATTCGGAATTATTTTAAAATTGAGATTTAATAGATCATCATAGGTTCCAGATGGAGTTCCATCGAGCGAAAGGATTCGCCGCAATTTCCCTGATTCGGATACATAAAGGGTGTCTTCTGAAGCAGTAAATCCAAGCCCCAGTGGTTTGTTAAAACTAGCAGTCAAAGCTTCGCCATCAGCGGAGCCTAAACTTCCGGATCCCGCAAGTATTTCCAGATTGCCCTGCAAATCCATGCGATAGATTTTGTGATTGTCCTGAGATGGAAAATAGAATTTTTGGTCTTTGTGGCGGAATACGAGGTTCCCTACCTTTGCACCAAGATTCAAAATCAATTCAGGGACTTTTGTTAATGTATCAATTTTAAAAATCTTGCCCGTAGGCGTATTTGCTACCCACAAGTTGCCGGCATCGTCAAAAGTGATACCCTGCGGACGTAAAAATTCACTGGTTTCCAACCAAACTTCAGAATCACCATTGGGCCAAACCTTGATAATCTGATCGCCACTATAAGTAAGAGGTGCACCAAAGCAGGTTATAAAAACATGGTTCTCACTGTCTAAGGTCAGTCCGGCCGGACCATCGAGCCCTGTGAGTATGGTAGTTAATTCATCCGTTATCGGATCGTAACTTTTGAGCGTGTTATTGTCATAGTTGGTTACAAAAAGGACTCCTTCACTGTTCTCGTCAATATCAATCGGCCCGTTAAATCCAGTCCGAAAATTCGGATCATAATTTCCGTCCGGCATAGCTTTGCCAATTGCTGTTCCGCCCATCAAACCACCTGGCGAAGTGTAAATATTCCCCGCAACATCAATGTGCACACCATCCACTATTTTGGGATGGGAAACGACAGTTTCAACAGTCTGGGCTATTAAATTTTGGGCGACCAGCAGACAAATTAGCATAAAATTCCACTTTCTCATGACCGTTTTTTTAGTTTGGTAAATATTTAATGCCACCGCAAATCTATCGGTAATGGCTAATTCAGAGGGGGTTAAAAATTGTAAAATGTATGGTGGGATATTTTAAAGGAGAGGTAAGGCAGGCGGTTCCCGGTGCGGTGGATCTCCATTGGCGAAATGCTCAACCTTCTATGGGAAATGATCTGCGTATTTCAAAAATTTCGGAGGCTGATGCCACTTTAGACACATCGAAGTTTCACATCGCCATGCCACTGGTTGGTAAAGAGATTTATGTGGTTGACAACCAGCCTTACCAATCCTGTCCTGGCGAATATTTTATTTTAAACCCCAAACAACATGCAAGGGCAGAAGGGATTTTCAAAGAAAATGTGGAAGGAATTTGTTTGTTTCTTTCTATCGAAACGATTTCAGAGGTCGCTCATTTTAACCGTTTTCCAATAAACCAAGTTGTCGATTCACCTTTTGATTTTCCGTGGCAGCAACACGAATTTATTGTAAAAAATTACCGCTTGCAGGAAAATTCTTTTGGTCGTTACCTGATGAGTTTAAAGTCTAAACTGTTAGCACCTGAAGTATCTCCACTCATGGATTGGGATACTTTTTATTTTAATTTGGCGGCTGAGTTTCTTTGGGCACATCAGCAAATTGGCAAGCAGTTACAGTCAATTTCCTGCGTCCAGGCCTTGACTAAGCAAGAGATTTATAAACGCCTTAGTATCGCCTACGGCTTTATTCTGGAAAACTTTGCGGAGCCTATTTCGTTGGAAGACCTTTGCAGAGTAACCTTTTTTTCAAAATATTATATCATCCGGCTTTACCGGCAAATTTACGGGCTGACTCCTTATCAGCATATTCTTTATTTACGGATTGAAAAGGCAAAAGAATTATTGAAAAAAGATTTTTCTCCAACCGTAGTTTCTCAAACACTTTCCTTTTCTGACAGACGCGCCTTTTCAAAAGTTTTTAAAAAAATGGAAGGTATTTCCCCTTCTGAATTTCAACAGCAATGATAAACCTCAACGACTTAAGAACCCTGGCCCTGTCATTTCCCGAAGCAACAGAGGATCCTCATTTTGAAAAAAGATCATTCAGAGTGAAAAAGAAAATATTTGCTGCCTAAGAATTAAAACCACCTCCATATCAGATCCCTAAGTAATATCGAACAAGCATTCACCATTTCAAACGAGGCATTCCCCTTGTCTGTCGTGTGTGCGCTGCATTTAACTTCCGGTCCGGATGTCGAATCGGTAAAAGATGCGCTGCAAAAGCTGCAAGCCCGACACCCTTTCCTGCAGGCAGGGATTGTGAAGAAAGGAGGTGCTTTAAAATTCGAAGGCTTAAATCCTGTTTTACCTGTATCCCTTACGGTGGCCGATCGCAAAGATGAAGATACCTGGCGAGGCGTAACAGAAGATGCTCTGAACACGACTTTTGACCCGGCCGGGCCGCTGATGAAATGCTGGTATCTGGCTGGATCTGACCACACCGTCTGCGAACTGATCGTTTGTTTTCATCACGCGATTATTGATGGCATTTCCGCACGATTGCTCCTCCACGAATTACTTAGCCTGGCAGGCGGATTGTCGCTTGGGGAGCCGATAAAATATCCTGAAACTTCTACTTTTCCTCCAGCATATCAAAAGTGGAGTTTCATTAAACGGGTGCCTGGTTTTATGGGCAGGCAAATGCAGGACGAATGGCGCTATAAAAAGAGGGGAGTGGCGGCCCCCATTCCTGCGGATCCTGCAAATGCTATTTTAAGTTTCCGCCTGTCGCCGGAAGTGTCCCGAAAATTAAGTGTCAGAATCGGCAGGGAAGGACTGAGCCTTAATAGTGTACTGCTGGCAACAATCGCTAAGGTTGTATCCCAACACAGACACCAGCAACAAGGAAACAGCCTGCTTCGATTGATTAGTTTTGCAGACCTGCGGGCATCTATGACTCCACCGGTGTCTGATCAAACACTTGGATGTTATGTTTCAATGCTTCGGTTTAGTGTACCTGTTTCACCCGATCAGTCTGTCCTCCAGTTGTCCGGCCTGATCCGCAAAGCACTATTTAAAGCAAGCCGACAGGGAGATGTATTTATGATGTCTAAACTGAGCAAATATGTGATCCGAATGGTTCTAAAGCTTCGCAACATGCGACTGGGGGTAGCAGCTCTTAGCTTTATCGGGAAACTGGATTTGGAAGCCCGGTATGGTTCGATTCAGCTTCACAATGTCAATGCTTTTATTTCCAATAATCCGCTGGGTGCAGAATTTTCAGCATTTGGAAAGATTCTGTTTGGATCTGTTGGTGTGGATTTTAATTATTTGACTTCCAAATCGCCGCCGCCGATATCGCTTTATTGGATGGTTTTCATGAAAACTTTCGGGTGGTGGACGATCCTATGGGCATGTGGTAGGTGTTTTTTTTTGTTCTTTGACAGTTTTTTGGGGAAACACAGGAATTGTCACAGAACCTATTTTTTTTGCTGAAGAAAAACCTAAATTGCCCAATCGTAGCAACAACCTAATTTGTGACAGCAAAAATGGAATGAAACCCACCTATTTCTTTTGCTGAACCCTGAATATAAAGTAACAAGTTTTACAAAATGTGACAATTTAAAAATTGCTAAAATTCTCCGTAACTTGTGCCAAAATTTCCTCCTTGTATCAGGCGCTTTCGCCTAAATTATCATTTCCCCTGCGTAGTTGCTGTATTCTATTGTATCTAAACCTCGGTTATGTCAAAGCCAACAGCCTGTGCCGTTGCTTTACTGATTTTCGTACAACTCAGTGCTCAGGAAACTGCTTACCTTCCTGCCAACTTCCCTTTTTATGAAAATGGGCAGGACTTGGCCTTTCCCCTCACAGGTGGCTTGGAAACGCCTCAATTCACTGCTTTTTCCCTCAACGGCGATGAATGGCCCGATTTATTGGTATTTGATCGGGTTGGAAATGTCGTACTGCCTTTCTTGGCCGTAACACAGGGCAGTAGCGTTCAGTATGTTTACCAACCGGAATTCATCCCCTTTTTCCCACCCTTGTATCAATTGCTTTTGACAGGCGATCTCAACTGCGATGGCCTGGAAGACCTGGTGACGACCCGGCAGCAGGGCGGCGCAGCAGATGTCGCATTGGAGGTTTACCTTCAAAAAGCAGGCTTGCAATTTGAAAGCGCACCCCTGCATTTGATGAACAATGGCAGTGATAGCCTGTTGCGCATTCACGCTTTTGATTTGCCAACACTCAAAGACATCAACGGGGATGCCTTGCTCGATCTGATTTATATTCCTCAATCGGGTGTTCATTTTCAATATTATGAGAACGTGTCGGGCAATGACTGTTCTTTGTTGCAGTTCCAACTGGCAGACGATTGCTGGGGCGATGTGGCTTATCAGATAGACGGCACTTTTGAGTACGATGCCTGCGATCCGGGGCGGCCACAGAAAGGCCCGGCAGGTTGTGCAGGATCGGCCACACTGGCTTGGGATTATAATGCCGACGGCGAGCAAGACTTATTGTTCAGCGGCTTGTACGACAAACGAATCAGCTTGATGATTGCCGCCGCCGGAGAACTACAGCCGCAGAATACGGATTGGCTGGCTGGGGGCATGGAGTTGTCGGAGTTCCCTGCCCCTTTTTTGCTGGATGTCGATCAAGACGGTGAGACCGACCTCGTGGCAGCCACCAACCGCGTCAATGGGGTAGGGGCTAACCCGGAGTTGGTACAACAAGTTTTTTTCTTTCAAAAAAGCGAGGAAACAGGCTCCTGGTCTTTGGTTCAAAACGATTGGATGATCCGGGAAATGCTTGACCCCGGATTCAGAAGCAGCCCGGCAGTATGGGATGTGGACAACGACGGCTTGCTGGATATCCTGTTGGCGTATAATCGGCCACACCCGATTTTTGGATACAGCTCAGCCCTGGCGTATTATCGAAATATCGGCACAGCCGAAGCACCCGCTTTTGAGTGGGTAAGCGACGATTTTTCCCAACTCAGCGTGTATTTACTCAAAGCTATGCACCTCAGTATCGGCGATATCAACAGCGATGGCCGGACGGAATTGGTCGTAGGCACTGCCGATGGCCAACTCAAAGCTTTTTCCAATTCTGAATTGAACCCGCAGTTTTTTACGCCCATGCCATTTAGCCCGCTAGAAGGCATACAATTGGACGGCTTCGTCAAGCCCCAGTTGACCGATTGGAATCGGGATGGCTTGCTGGATATCCTTTGTGGTACCGAAAATGGCAGCATTACCTACCTCGAAAATCAAGGTACCACCAACCAACCGGTTTTTCAATGGATCAGCGATACGCTGGGCGGCTTGGCATTTGCTGGGCTGATTCGGGAGATAAGCCCTTTTTGGTTGCTGGAAAACGAAACAAATGCCTACTTGTGGCTGGGTCAAGCTGATGGTCGGCTTGGTCAATATACCTTTAATGAGGACGACCTTTTTGAGCCTATTGTGACTTACGCGGCCAACCTGGATGTTGGAGAGCGGGCGAGCATTTGCCTGAGTGATTTGGATGCAGATGGCTTGCCTGAATTGCTGCTTGGTAATATGCGGGGTGGCCTCCAAATATTCCAACTCCAGCTAGTGAATGAACTGACAAAAACGGGCGTTCAAAGCAGCGAAATAGGCGTATTTCCCAATCCTTTGAATAAGGGAGAGGAGCTGCACATCCGATGGCCGATGCAAAAAACGCTCAGCCTGCTGCGCTTTTTTGATTTAAACGGAAGGCTCTTGTATCAAATGGAACTGCCTGCTTTGGCAACTGAGGCCAGCATGATTTTTCCTTTTGCGGAAAGCGGGCTTTATTTTTATCAACTGACAACACAAGAACAACTATACACGGGGGGCGTGATGGTTAAATAATTGGATAAATGAACACTTATACACTAAGGAAATTTTTTTTCCTGAAAGCCTTTGCGCTGCTTACAGGGCTAATGATCGCTGTGGCGGGCTACAGTTGCGACGGCTCAGGCATCATCATCAACCAGTTGGTGGATAATGAAGACGGCACATTTACGCTGGATATGACCATACAAATCGCCGGAATTGACTACGTGGGGCAAACAATTGACGGTACGAGGGGCTTTTCTTTTACCATTAACCAACCCATACTCAGCATATTTCCCACCAGTTTTACGAGTCAGAATGGCATCACATTAACCGGAATGGTCAATGGAAATAGCGTTAGTTGGGGCGACCCGATCAATGACCCCTATTTCGTAGGCCCCAATGAGTTGACCCAAACCTTTGATCTAACTTTGGTATTGGATGATTTGCCCACCAATTGGACGGCAGCAGGGTTTGAAGGCAACCATTGTCCGGGAGGCCCTGGCACGAGCAATCCTTCGCCTGGCTATTCCGGCATTTTATGCATTCCCCCTACCGTTCGCGCCGATTCCATCGCCCATATTTGTCAAGGCGAACAGGTCACGCTGTTTGCTTCCGGCTCTGCGGGTACTGTCTTGATTTGGTCCAACGGCTTGGTGGGCAGCCCGATTACGATTGCGCCGAGTATGAGCACGGTTTTGACGGTAACGGCCATCAATGCCTGCGGTACGGCTACAAAAAACATAACGGTCATTGTCGAGCAAGAACCAGTCATTACCCCTTTTGCACCGCAGGAAATTTGTGAAGGAGAAATCCTGTCACTGAGTTTGGATGCCAGCGGTGCCGATTCCATCAGTTGGTCGATCGGTGCGATGGGGCCTAATATTACTTTTTTACCCGTGGGGTCTGGCAGTATCAGTGTGGCCGTTTTCAACGAATGTGGAGAAGACCAGGAAAGCATTCCCATCACCGTTTTTCCCTTGCCGGAAATCACTGTTATCGATGGCAATCAGACCATTTGTGCCGGAGAAACGGCTACTTTAAGCGTGACCCTTAGCGATGTGGATAGCCTGATCTGGTCCAACGGCAGCGAAGCGACTAGTATTTCTGTCAATCCTGCCCAATCGGCTTTTTATACGGCTACGGCATTTAATGCATGCGGACAAAGTAGCGTCAGTGTGTTTGTGCAGGTGTTGCAAGCGGATACGATGGATGTGATGCTACAAAGTTGCACAGGCAGCAGCATCTTATACAATGGACAAAATCTGATGCCAGGCGATAGTGCGAGTTTCTCACTGGTCAACCAAAACGGCTGCGACTCTATCGTGAACGTAGTGGTAGCAGAACTGCCTGTATTTCAAGATAGCCTGACTTTCTTCTCTTGCCCAGGCGTTCCCGTGCTATACAACGCCCAGGCCATTTTGCCTGGAGAAGCTCAAACTTTTGTGTTTCAATCGCTAAATGGTTGCGATTCCAGTGTTTTTGTACAGGTAAATCCCTACCTCGAATATTCAGAATCGTTGACCTTACAGGCATGTACTGGCAGCAGCGCCTTGTACAACGGCACGAACATACCCGCAGGCAGCAGCCAGGTTTTTTCTTTCCTCACGGCAAATGGCTGTGATTCTGTAGTCACCGTTGTCGTTGAGGAAGTTTTTACCATACAGGAAAATTTGGAGCTGAGTGCATGCAGTGGCACTACTGTTTTTTATAACGGTCAGTTTTTGGCAGCGGGCAGCAGTACTTCTTTTACCTTTCAAGCGCAATCGGGGTGTGACTCCATGGTTTTAGTAAACGTGCTGGAATTGCCTCTCTTTGAAGAAAACCTACAATTGACAGCTTGCACGGGTACTACAGCTATGTATAACGGTATGGATTTATTGCCTAGTAGCAGCCAGACTTTTGTATTCGCTGCGCAAAACGGTTGCGACTCAGTGGTCAACGTGTCGGTACTGGAATTGCCGGAATACGAAGAAAGCCTGGTTTTTGAAGCCTGCCCCGGCACGACTGTTGCCTATAACGGTATGGATTTATTGCCTAGTAGCAGCCAGACCTTTGTATTTGCTGCGCAAAACGGCTGCGACTCAGTGGTCAACGTGTCGGTACTGGAATTGCCGGAATACGAAGAAAGCCTGGTTTTTGAAGCCTGCCCCGGCACGACTGTTGCCTATAACG
>CALMIR010000100.1 GCA_937864265.1 uncultured Saprospirales bacterium
CCGATCACATCTATGCCTTCGAGTTCAAGCTGGACAAGCCCGTATCCGAAGCCATGCAACAAATACGCGATCGCGGCTATCTGACACCTTATGCCGATTCGCCTAAAGAAAAAATAGCAGTGGGCATGGGTTTTTCTAAAGCGGACAAAGCGGTGGTGGAGTGGGAGGTAGCGGCGTATTAACCACCAATCTAGGGGCAATTCGGGCAATAATTTTTTGCACACTGCAAAGAAGCATCCTGTGGAGATGACAGCCAATTGTATGGGAACTATTAGCGGATCACCTCTAGCACCCCACTAAATTGTGGAAACTAGCATCACCGCAACAATTTATCCCCAATCACCTTCGTCCAAATTTCGTACCCTTCCGCATTCATGTGCAGGCGATCTTCCAAAAACAAATCGGGGCGCACCGTATCGGCATCGAGCATCATCGGCGACCACACATCCGCAAAGTCGATATGCGATTTGCGTTTCGCCAGGCGAGCCAATTTTTCATTCAGTTCCAAATAAGCCGCGCTCAGGTGCCAGCGGCTGGGGCTGGGCTTAGTCGAAATGAACACGATGGGGGTATCTGGCAGGCGTTTCTTGAGGTATTTCACCAAAGTGCGCGCCTCTTTTTGAATGGCTTTAGGGGTTTCCTCGGCGGCCAAATCATTGTCGCCTTCATAGATGAACACCTGCTTGGGCTGGTAAGCCACCACCAATTCCTCCAGGTAATACAGCAAATCGCTGAATTGCGAACCACCAAACCCCAAGTTGAGCACAGGTGTTTCGGGGAAACTGGCCTGCAAGTCTGGCCACAAGCGCACGCTGGAACTACCTGTAAACAATATCCGCCCCTGATTTTCTGCTGGCGGCCATTTGGCCAAAAGGGCGTCCACCTCCGCCTTAAACTGCAGGGCATCCTGTGCCTGGGAAAAGAGTGGGGTAACAAAACAGAGTAAAACGATAAAGAAAAGCTGCTTCATGATTCCATTTGTTGTTTCAGGCAAAAAAAAGGAAATTTGCGGAGTAAAAAAATTCAATATTTGAACTTGGACAAACAGCCCTTTTCGTTGAGCTATTGGGAAAAAGTAACTTTTTTCCAAAAAGCGGACTTTGCTGTGATCGGCAGCGGATTGGTCGGGCTAAATGCAGCGCTCCGTTTGCGCGAGTTAGCGCCCAAAGCACGCATCGTCGTGGTGGAGCGCGGCTCAACACCGCTGGGAGCTAGTACCCGCAATGCGGGCTTTGCCTGCTTTGGCAGCCTGACGGAGTTGCTGGAAGACCAATCACTGAATGGCGAGGCGCAAATGTGGGCTTTGGTGGAAAAACGCTGGCGCGGCCTACAAAAACTGCGGCAACGCCTAGGCGACCGCGCCATCCAATACCGCCCTTATGGCGGCTACGAACTGTTTCAAGCGGGCGAAGCGGCGCTTTTTGAAACTTGTGTGTCAGCTATGCCCGATTTCAACGCCCGCCTAAAGGAGCTAACGGGGTTAGAACAAACCTACCAGACAGCAGATACTCAACTCAAACGTTTTGGATTTAATGGCATCCAGCACCTCATCTGGAATGCCGCAGAGGGACAATTGCACACCGGTAAAATGATGCAGGTGCTGTTGCAAAAGGTGCATCAGGCCAAAATCGAAATTTGGAATGGAATAGATGTCCGTTCAATCGCTGATACAGGACAAGAGGTAGCAATAGAAACTACCCAGGACTGGGGTTTTAAAGCCCAAAAGGTGTTGGTGGCCACCAATGGCTTTAGCCGTCGCCTGTTGATGGAATTGGAAGTCATACCAGCCAGAAACCAGGTGCTGATTACGACGCCGATTCCGGGTTTGAAAATAAAAGGCAGCTTTCATTACGACAGGGGCTATTATTATTTTCGAAACATCGATGGCCGCATTTTGCTGGGTGGGGGGCGCAACCTGGATCCTCTAGCAGAACAAACGGATGCCTTTGGTACGACGGAAAAAATAAGAACCGCCCTCCTGCGTTTATTGGAAACAGTCATTCTACCCGGCCAGGAAATAAAGATTGACGGCTGGTGGAGCGGTATCTTGGGAATTGGCAGCCAAAAAAAGCCCATTGTGCAAGCTGTTTCCAAAAACATCGTGACGGCAGTGCGGCTGGGCGGTATGGGTGTTGCGATTGGGGCCTTGGTCGGGGAAGAAGGCGCGGATTTATTGATGGCTGACGCTGGCGAATTTGGGCATCTTCTCAAGTTTCAAGTCCCTAGTATCAAGTCTAAAAACTTCAAGTCTAATGTCTAAAAAAACATGCTAAAAAATAGGAAGTCATTTTGCGTACTGGGTATGTGCCTACTGTTTGCCGGCTTTCTGTTTGGGCAACAGCCGGGCAATCCTACGACCAAGCCAGGTAAAAAAGTGGACATAGACCATGCCGATGTACTGGAGTATTTTCAGTTCCGCGATTCTTTTATCCAGAAGCTGAATGGCCATGTAGAGCTTCGACAAGACAGCGTATTCATGTACTGCGATACGGCTATTATAAAAAACAGCGTTTATGTCACTGCGCGCTGGAATGTAATCATCCAACAGGGCGATTCCCTGAGTATTTTTGCCGATTCGGCGTACTACGACGGCAGTGTGCGCATAGCCGAGTTGTTTGGTGAAGTGATTTTAGTCAATGGAGAACGGCAATTGTTTACAGATCGCCTGACGTATGACCTGAATACCAAACTCGCAACCTACAACAATGGCGCCACCGTGGTATTGGAAGAGACGCAGTTGACCAGCAAAAAAGGCTACTATTACGTCAACGAGAAGCAAGTCTTTTTCAAAGACAGTGTGGTGGTCATTGATCCGCAATTCAACCTCCGGGCAGATACCCTGGGCTTTAATACCGAAACCAGGGTGGTGGATTTCCTGGGGCCTACCCTGATTACCAACGACAGCACCCGGGTTTATTGTGAGGATGGTTATTACGATACCCAAAACAATCTGGCGCAGTTCACCCAAAAAGCCCAGTACCTGAAAGGCGACCAGAAAGCCACTGCCGATACCATCAGCTACGACGGCGGGCGACAACTTTACACCTTAAAGGGCAATGCCCAGTTTACCGAAAACGACCGGGTAGCCAGTGCCGATGTCATTGAGTACGACGAGGCCAATGACAAAACCCTGCTTTTGGGGAGCGCCCGATACAAGGATGCCGAACAAAATATCGTTGCGGAATCCATTATTTACGATGCCGCCAATGATGTGTATTCCACCCGTGGCCGCTCTCGCATCAGCAATCCGCCCCAGATACTGGAGGCCGATCAGGTGGATTATAGCCAGGAGCGGGGCATTGGCCTGGCTTTGGGCAATGTGATTTGGCAAGATACATCTGCCAAAATCAGCATCTTCTGCCAACAGGCCGACTACGATCGCAAAAAAGATTACCTCAAAGCAATGGGCAGCCCGGAAATGCGGCCCTTGCTCATTACCGTGATGGAAGATGATTCCCTGTACATGTCGGCGGATACGCTGCTCTCTTTTCGGGTGGTCAAACAAGTTCCGGTGGACTCTGCTGCTTTGAGCTTGGATACCCTATCCGTTCAAAAGGATTCGCTGTCCGCCGAAGCGCTAGTTCAGCCTGCGGAGGTGGCGATTGACAGCACCCAATTGGATAGCCTTCCAATTGTCGCACCTGTGCCACTGGCAGCACCCGATACCATCCGGCATTTGCTGGCTTATTACGATGTGCGCATTTACAAAAGTGACATGCAAGCCCTTTGCGATTCCCTCAGCTACAGTACCTTGGATTCCACTTTTCGATTGTGGAAAAACCCAATTGTTTGGTCGGATACTTCCCAGTTTGTAGCTGATACGGTCAACCTTCTGGTTCGGAAAGAACAGATTGACAAGATTTACCTGCGCAATAATGCCTTCATCATCAATAGCCCCGACGAATTGTTTTTTAACCAAATCAAGGGCAAGTTCATCACCGCGTTTTTCAAAGAAAGCGAATTGCGGCGCATGGATGTCAATGGCAATGCTCAATCCATTTACTACGCGCTGGATGAAGGTGGGGGCTATGTGGGGGTCAATCAAACGGTATGCAGCGAAATGGTCATTTTGTTCGACAAGAACGAAGTGCAGCAGATCAAATTCCTCAACCAGCCCCAGGCTACGATGAATCCAATGGGGCAGGTCAACCACGAGACGCTGAAACTAAGTGGTTTTGCCTGGCGGGTGGACGAGCGACCGGCTGGCGTAGCCGATTTGCGGGGAGCAAAAAAGGTAGTCCTGA
>CALMIR010000101.1 GCA_937864265.1 uncultured Saprospirales bacterium
GGTGAGTATTGTGTCACCATGACCGATGCACTCGGTTGTAGTGCATCCGCCTGTTTTTACTACAGCACGGTAATCGACTCTAGTTGCTATGTTTATATTACAGAAGTTCAAAACGGCACATGGCTGCAAGCCAATGCCAGTGAGGGTGTTGCGCCTTATGCCTACACTTGGAGTACGGGCGAAAACACCGCAGCCATTGGAGTCAGTGAACCTGGTTTTTATTGCGTGACGGCTACCGATGCCACGGGTTGCAGCGCTAGTGCTTGCTATTATTGGGGCACCATTATTGATTCTACTTGCTATGTTTACATAGAATGGATACAAGGCGGTACAAGCGTAGAAGCTATCGCATCGGATGGCGCAGCACCTTATAGCTACGAATGGAGCACAGGTGAAACGACCGCAGCCATTTTTCCTTCCGAATCCGGTCAGTATTGTGTGACAGCAACGGATTCCGAGGGTTGTAGCAGCAGCAGTTGTATCTACTTTTGGCAACCTGTTGATGTTTACGAAATCTATGGTTGGGTGTATCTGCAGGACAGCACAGAGGACATTATTGTGGAAGGTTTGGCTTATCTTTTCCAGTTGGATGAGGTTACAGGTGAATTGACAGCCATAGATACCGTCGCCATAACGCCTATCTGGGGCGTAGGTACTTATGATTTTGGCACCGTTGTAGCGGGCAGCTACATTGTACTGGCAGAACTGACCGAGAACTCATACGGGTATGGGGAATATTTGCCAACCTATTACAACAGCACCTTGTGGTGGAATGAAGCAACGGTCATCCATATCCCCAACAATACTTTTTATCCCTATTACAACATCCAAATGATACCCGGCGAGAACCTGGCAGGCCCTGGCCTCATCAGCGGGTACGTATTGGATGGGGAAAACCTGGTGGAAGGCCAAATCGAAATCCGGGATAATACCCCATTGGTAAACGCCACTGTCATTCTATTAGATCAAAACGAAACCCAACTCACCCATGCCAAAACCGATGAAAATGGCCGCTTTGAATTTGCTGAGCTTCCCTGGGGCACCTACAAGGTCGTCTTGGAAATCCCAGGCATAGAACAGGCTTTTTACTGGATTACAATTGGCCCAGAGCATCCAAGCGATGAAAGCATCGTGTTTGAGGTAATAGACGAGGCTGTTGTAGCTATAGAAGAGGCCATCGATCAGTATTTCCAGGTTCGCGTATTTCCGAATCCTGTTTCCAATCAATTGAATATTGGTATAAAATCAGAACATCTCCTAGGAAACTGGGGCTTCTCGTTAAGCGATCTCTCTAGTAAAACACTTTTGACACGTGATTGGGCATCCGCTGGAAAAGCAGATCAACAGGCAATAGACTTATCTGCCTTACCAGCGGGTGTATATCTGCTCCGTCTGCAAGTCAACGGACAATCTTATCACCAAATGGTAGTCAAGCCATAAATGCAACAACTGAAGCAGGCATAAAGGACTATCTTTATGTCTGCTTCTCCTAAAAAGCATCGTTTGGAAATTCAACAAACCCTATTGAAGGATTGTGCAAACGGGGATCGAAAAGCACAGTTTCAACTGTACAAGATATGCTTTCCAGTCTTGATGGGGGTTTGTTTGCGTTATAGAAGTGAAGAATCAGAAGCTTCCGCGCTACTTAATGAAGGATTTTTAAAAGTTTTGAATCATCTCGACCGGTATCCGCCAGCTACCCCCTTTATGGCCTGGATAAAACGCATTATGATCAACACCATCATCGATGATTTTAGAAAACACCGAAAGGTAAAAGAGTTGGTGGAATACCGGGATTTTTCAGTAGGACAGAGCCAGGATAATGAAGTGGACTGGAACGAAGCCGATCTGCAATTCGATGCAGAACAATTGGAAGCGCTGATTCGACAGTTGCCACCCGTTAGCCAAAAAGTATTTAACCTGTACGCTATCGACGGCTACAGCCATAAAGAAATAGGAACTTTGTTGGGCATTAGCGATGGGACTTCCAAATGGCACCTGGCTTTTGCCCGAAAAAGATTGCAAGAATTGCTGGTACAAAAAATGGATACGTCCAGGGTAATATAAATTCGGAAATCATGGATCAATTGGATCAATTTTTTCGCAATAAGATGGAAGCGCGTTTCCCTCAATGGGATGATGCCTATTGGCGGGATGCTGAAAAGCTGATAGAAGCCCAGGAAAAGAAACGCAAGCGGCGTTTGCTGTTTTGGTGGCTCAGTGGCATTGCTTTAGCTGTTGGCATTCTCGCCTCAGTTTACTGGTTTTTACAGCCAATAGAAAAGGCAGCTCTATTTCCCTCGGATGGGCATCCAGCAGCGCATGAAGCCAAAACGCCTATCCCCACACCCTTCACTGAAGTAGAATTAGCACCTGCTCCACAACAGGCCAGTTCGTCCGCAGCCAACAATGGAATTACAATGACTGATCCAAGAACTAACATCGATTTCGCTGTTTCATTAGGTCAAAAATCAAATGACCCAATCGAGCTAATGCCGCTTTTGCAGCAAAACGAAGACAGGGCTTTCCGCCAGGATAAGGCCTCTACCCTACCCGATCCTTTTGATAATATACTGGCGGACTCTTTCAAAAACAATGTCACTTCCGCTCTTGCCCCTTTGCCAACAGAAGAACTAGGCAACTCGGCGATTACTCCAGCATTGGAAAACAAAGTTTATGCACTAAAGCTGCCTATTCGACCGCTGGAAAAAGACATTTCCATGGCAACTGCCCCCCCCATCAAGCCTATAAAAAACAGCTATTGGCAACTGCGGCTGACTGGAACGCCTGATTTAGAAAGCAGCAAAAATTTACTCAGCGGGACGCTAGGCTTGAGCCAAGTATTCCCTATTAACGAGCAATACACGATTGAAGCTGGCGTGCAGTATCGTTATCGCACGGGGACACTGGATTCCCTACCGCAAGTCAGCATCAGCAGTTATCGCTTTGGCAAAATAGAAGACCGCTATTTCTTAAAGCCAAACGCACTGCATTACCTGGAATTGCCCGTGTTAATCCGCAAGACTTTTTATAAGAAACATACCCTGGCGATAGGAGGCAGTTGGAGTTACTTGATCGGTTTGGAAGGCAGTCTGAAAGCCCAAAACAATCCAGAATTCAGTTTTGCCTTTGGCGACTTGCAAACCATTGAGCAGGGATGGATGGATTCAGCAGGGTATAAAAATAGCTTTTTCAGTCTATTGGCCCGCTACGAATACCGCCTGATGCCCAAATGGCAATTGCACGTAGGGGCGCAATATACGCCAGGCGGTATTTTAAGCGCTGCTGCACCCCATGAGCAAAACATATTATTGCTGCAATCGCCCAAGTTGTTGATGGAAATGGGTATTGGCATTCGATTATTCAACTGACGACACCAATATGAATATTTTAAAATACGGCATTCTTTTATTTTCCCTGTTGCTTTTTGGCCAATGCCAGCGAATCGAGTTGCCCGAACCAATGGAAGGCAATCCCATTTTTACCCTAAGTAGCCAATTGGGAATGGAGGTCTTCGATTTTTCAGCCGGAGAGGAAGGCTATCTAATGCGCAGCAGTTTTGAAACGGACTCCCTAGGCAGGCGGGTTTATATAGGTGCTTTTAAGCGTGAAGATTGCAGCCCCCCATGTGGTCCGAATATCCGTTTTGGCTTTATAGACACCCTTGCCGCTTTTTCCGATCCACAAAATCTATTGCAGCCTGGCATATTTCCCTTTTACCAACCTGTAAACATCACTTATTCGTTCGAATACCTGGCTCAATTCAATTTGCTCAACCAGCAGTCCACAGGCATTGCGCCCCTCTCTGTCCACTGGGATTTTGGCGACAATAGCCAATCCACCCAGGACAATCCTTCCCACCAATACGCCCAAATAGGTCTCTGGGAGGTGACACTCAGCGCCACCTGGCCGGGAAAACACAGCAGTATGCAACAAAAACAACTGGATTTTAATAATGCCAGCTTGCTTTGCAGCAATGGCTTTACAGTTCAGGCTATACAAGGCGGCTCTTTCGCTCAATGTACCCTTACAGGTAATCCTGGAGCTTATGTAAGCTGGCTCTGGCGTTTAGGCCCCAATCCTGCCTGCGGGGTGAATATTTTGAGTGCCATAGACCCCGACAGCACCCAATTGTTGCTGTTAGCTGAAGCCCGAGGTACGGCACCGTTCCTTTATACCTGGAGTACAGGGGAAAACACAGCAGCGATTCTGCCCAATAGTTTGGGCACTTACTGTGTCAGTGTGACAGATTCAGAAGGGTGTACTTCATCTGATTGTTACAGCTACAATGAATTGACCTGCGCGGTATTCATTGCAGAACAGCCGAATGGGCTATTAAGCGCCCAATCTTTCGGCATTCCCCCCTTTTCTTACCTTTGGAGTGATGGCAGTACCTCGGCCACCTTTTCGCCTTATCAGCCCGGCAATTATTGCGTGACCATTACCGATGCCTTTGGCTGTAGCAGCAGCACTTGTCATTATGCCCTGACACTGACTGATTCCCTCTCAATGCCCAGTTTTAGCTTTGGGCCTTTGCCTGTAGGAAATGCTTATGAGGTTTGTCTGGAATCTGTGACTGCATCAGGCTGCATCAGCAAGCATTGTCAAACGATCTATAAGCCTGCTGTGGGTAGTTTGGAATCCTATGGCATTGATTTTGACTATTCTGTTGAACTCGATTCCATGCCCCTTCCTTCATCCCCCACAAAGGGAACCGTATGGGTCGAATGGGAAGACGAAACGGGAAAATCGTATAACACCGCCTACGGGCCCCAAAACGGCACGAGTCAATTCTTTGAGATCATAGCTGTCGAAGATTTTGAGAACAATGAAAACAATCAGAAAACCCGGAAAATCAGCATCCGCTTTGATTGCCAATTATACGATATGGAAGGCGCGTTTTTTAAAACGATTTCAGGGAGCGGGGTAATTGCCGTGGCCTATCCGTGATGTAAAGCCCCTCAAAAACTTCTGACATCATAAATCCCTGCCCCCGTCCGAATGGACTCAGTCCGGGCGGAAATAACTGGTCGGACGGGGGCAGGAATTAACGATTTTCGAGCTTTCCAAAAGCCCAAAAAAACTGCTGAAATCACATATCCCATCAACAACAGGGATGGTTTCCTAACACCTATTTCTGCGCTTGTGCAAATAACATTTCCATAAATCAAAAAAAATAACTTTTTTTGGTGGAAAACCATCAACCTGCACCATCATGCCAGATATAGCTAATCCCAATTGGTTCAAAGACAGTATTGTTTATGCCCTGCACGTCCGTTCCTTTTTTGACAGTACCAACAATGGTAGCGGTGATCTGCAAGGCATCATCAAAAAAATGGACTACCTGGAAGATTTGGGTGTCACCTGCATCTCTTTACTGCCTTTTTTCAAATCGCCGTTAAAAGACGATGGCTATGATGTGTCGGACTTCACCAGTGTACACCCGGATTACGGCACTACGGAAGATTTTCAATTGTTGGTGGCCGAGGCCCACAAAAGGGGCATGAACATCATCATTGACCTCATCATCAATCACACTTCCACCCAACACGAGTGGTTTTTAAGGGCTAGAAATGCTCCAGCCAATTCTAAAGATCGCAACTATTATGTTTGGAGCAAAACCCCCGAACGCTATTCACATGCCGAAATCATCTTCAACGATGTTGAATCTTCTAATTGGGAATGGGACAACCAAGCCAAAGCCTATTACTGGCACCGATTTTATAGCCACCAGGCAGATTTGAATTTTCAGAACGAACAGGTGCAGGAAGAAATCCAAAAAGTCATTGATTTCTGGTTTGATTTGGGGGTAGATGGTGTGAGGCTGACTTCCGTGATGTACATTTTCCGCAAAGAGGGTACCAACTGTGAGAACCTGCCCGAAGTACACGAATACCTCAAGAACCTGCGCAAGTATGTGGATCGCAAATATCCAGGCAGGATTTTAATCGCTGAGACCAACTTATGGCCGGAAGAGGCCGCCCAATATTTTGGAAAAGGCGATGAATGCCAAGTCAACTACCATTATCCGCTCATGCCCCGGCTTTTCATGGCGCTACAAACAGAAGACCGCTACCCCATCATCGACATACTGGAACAAACGCCTGACATACCCGATAACGCACAATGGGCTTTGTTCCTGCGCAACCACGACGATTTGACCCTGTTTATGGTGACGGAGGAGGAGCGCGACTATTTGTACAAAGTGCTGGCACAGGATCAACACGCCAAAGTACATCGGGGGATCAGACGCCGTTTAGCCCCTCTTTTGGGCAACGACCGTAGGAAAATAGAATTGCTAAACAGCCTGCTGTTCAGCTTGCCCGGAACGCCCGTCATTTATTATGGCGACGAAATCGGCATGGGAGACAACATTTATCTCGGCGACCGGAATGGGATACGCACGCCTATGCAATGGAATTCGGATCGGAATGCCGGTTTTTCTGCAGCCAACCCCCAAAAACTGTACCTGCCGGTTATTCAAGACCCCTTATATCGCTATGAAGCCATTAATGTAGAAGTTCAAAACCAAAACCCATCTTCTCTGCTTTGGTGGATGAAAAACCTCATCGCCATGCGCAAGCGGTTGCGTGCATTTGGTTATGGAAAAATCCAGTTTTTGGAATCCCCCAACAGTAAAGTGCTGGCTTTTATTCGAAGTTATGAGCGGGAAAGCATCCTGGTGTTGACTAATTTGTCCAAATTTTCTCAAGCAGTACATTTGCCATTGCAGGATTTCAAAGGAAGAAGACCGACCGAAATATTTAGCCAGAATAAATTTCCTGAAATCGATGAAAACGCCTACCCTTTCACGCTGGGACCTTATGGCTATTACTGGTTATTACTGGAACAGAACGAAGAAATGGAAGAAGTACCCAAAGAGCGCATTATTGCCGATTTTGAATCGGACGCCGACTGGGCCACTATCTTTGAGGATTACAGCACCAAGCGGCAGTTTGAAAAAAAGGTATTACCCAACTACATGAAATCGTGCCGCTGGTTTGGTGGAAAATCCCGTAAGATCGTTTCCATATCCATCGAACATTATCCCAGTATCGAGGTCAAAGCGCGAAAAGCTTACTTTTTACAAATTTTGATGCGATACACCGATGGATTGCCGGAAACCTATTTCCTGCCGATATACCTGGTCACGAATGCCGAGGCTATTGTGCGCTATCTGAAAAATGAACCACAGGGTGTATTGAGTTACTTGAAAACACCTGGCGAAGAAGGGATCATCATCGATGCGATCTACGATGAAAGCTTTAGAAATGAGTTGTTCTGGGATATAAAAAACAACGCCAGCGTCGGCGTGCAGGGGGGGCAATTGATTTTCGAATCGGGTAAGATACTAAACGATCTGACGATGGAGAAAGAGGAAATCAGTTCCGAGGTTCTCAAAGCAGAGCAGAGCAATACGTCGGTGATTTACAACGGGCAGTTTTTCTTCAAAATATATCGAAAACTGGATATTGATATCAATCCCGACCTGGAATTGGTGCGGTTCTTGTCAGAGCGTAGTAGTTTTCAGCACTCTCCCCGCTATGGCGGCGGCATTCAATTTGAAAACAACCAGGAAAAAGCTTTTACCATCCTCGGTTTATTGCAAAATAAAATTCCCAACCAAGGGGAAGCTTGGACGTTGATGCTGGAAACCCTGCACCGTTTTTACGAACAAGTCTTATCCAAAGAAGGCCGCCAAAAAACGCCACCCGATTTGGTTTGGAAAGATCAGATGTACTTCTCGGACATTCCTGAAAGAGTGGCTACACTCATCGAGAGCATCACCTACGAACGGGTAACTTTATTGGCCAAGCGCACCGCTGAAATGCACATTGCCTTGGCTTCACAATCGGATGACCCCGATTTTGCACCCGAGCGCTTTACCCAAAATTACCAGCGCTCTATTTATTCCGGCCATCGGAAGCTGGTAACAGAAAAGCTTACTGCTCTAGCAGGTCGCATAGACAATTTGCCGCCCCATATTGCCACCGAAGCCCAACAAATACTGGATATTAAGGATGAAATACTGGCCTGTTTCAGTGAAATATTCAGCTCCAAAATTGAGGCTACCAAAATCAGGGTGCACGGCGATTATCACTTGGGCCAGGTGCTGTTTACCGGAAAGGATTTTTTCATCATCGATTTTGAAGGCGAACCCATGCATTCCATCAGCGAACGGCGTTTAAAAAGAACGCCTTTCAAAGATGTGGCCGGAATGATCCGCTCACTGCATTATGCGGCATACGGGCAAATCGCTTTACACCAAAATTACCGCAAGGAAGACGTCCCCTTGCTAGAAAGTTGGGCCAATCAGTGGTTTCATTACTTGAGCAGTGCTTTTTTAACGGCTTATTTAGATACTGCCAAGGGCCAGAGTTTCTTGCCAGAAGATCCTAAAGCCCTGCAAATTCTGCTCAGAACGTACATTTTAGAAAAAGCCATTTACGAAGTTGGCTATGAAATGAACGCCCGCCCGGAATGGTTGCGCATTCCCATAAGGGGCGTGTTGTATGCTATGTCAGATTACCTCAAAAAAGCGTAATTTCGCATTTATGCTATCGAAAAAATCAAAATACGCCATCAATGCCCTGCTTTATATCGCCAGGATGGAGGGCAGTGGCCACCCTGTAATGACTTCCGAAATTGCGGAAAGCGAGAACATCCCCTTTAAATTTTTGGAAGCCATTTTGCGCGACCTGAAAAACGTAGGCATCCTGCGCAGTCAACGCGGCCGCGGGGGCGGCTATTTCCTCAACCAACCCGCCGAAGAAATCAGCCTGGCCAGGGTCATGCGCCTGTTTGATGGCCCTATTGCTTTATTGCCCTGCGTGTCGCTGAATTATTACCGGGGCTGTGAAGAATGCAAGGACGAGGCTAATTGCGCCATACGCACGGTGTTTTTGGAAATCCGCATCAATACGCTTAAAACGCTGAATGAAAATACCTTGGCAGCCATTTTGAAACGAGAAACCCATTTGAAAAGGAGTTGAAGCTTTTTTTACAAAAAAGATTCTATTTGCAAGAGCATTGATTTTCTACTATCCGCCTTATACTAACCACTACCCACCAACCACTACCCTACGCACAGAAAGCCCTTGCTTAGAGCTGATTTTCAAGCAATAGACTCCTGTGCTTAGGGTTGGGGTATTGAAAGTCCTGCGTTGAATACCCGGAGCGAGGGAAAATGATTGTTGTTCAATCAATTGTCCACAACTGTTGAATAAAGCCGCTTGAACATCGAGCGATGCAGGCAGATCAAAAACCAGAGTCATGGAACTTCCTGCAGCAAGTGGATTGGGAAATACCTGAATCGAATGGATATTATCCAAAGCATCGGTAGCGCTCACATCGCTGGTCTCGAACTCCTCCACTGCCGAAAATGCCGTACAAAAGCTGTATGCATTAAAGGCGCGCACCCGCCAATAATAAGAACGCTCGTTTTCCAAATCAAATACAGTAGTCTGGTTATCGGTCAACAAATAGTCATTGGTCAATGCCGCCGTAAAATTATTCAAGCGACTGATTTGCAGCAAATAATGCGTTGCCCCTTCCACAGGCTGCCACGAAAGAGCCACTTCGTCGAATTGTACCAACTCTCCAGCAGCCGGAAATTCTAGAATGGCTGGCGCTGCTGCTACCAATTCACCGAGCGTCTGGTTATACAAATATTCGGGTTTCTCTTCGTATAAATTAGCCCGCATGGCTACTATTTGCTCCGATGAAAAGCTATTGGCGCAAGCATCATCGGAGTAACTCATGATCCACCATCCTTCTGAAAAAAAGTGCTCGCCATTCGGATCCGTTTGTTGAGTAGTACTCATACTATTGGCATTGCAATTCCAGCGATTCGCCAAATAATCGGGGTGCGTATCGCAAAAACCATCCGCCGCAAAATGGCAATTACTGCCGTCCACCTTTTCCACATAAGCCGTATCGATGATCAGCGTATCCATTATGAGGGTATCCTGGAAATAGGTATAGTCGTACAAAACAACTTCCGGTGCAGGATCATTGAAATTGTGCGGAATGCTCCCATCATAACTCACCCCGCCTTCCCAACCCAAAAACGGATGGGGTAAGGACAAATTGTGGCCTACTTCGTGCGCCCAAGTGTGGTCGGTGGCATCGGAGCAAGACTTGCGCATGGCAATACCGGCGTAGGGCAGGTTGTAACCACAATTGCCAGCCGGATCGGCCACAAAATAAGTATTGATCGTGTTGGGTACATTATTTTCAAACATCATCGCAGCGCCTTCTAATACCGTCGCATGGTTGTAATAGCTGCTGTTGTTGATATAGCGAATGTCCCCTTCAATAAAAAACTGAATATTGGCCGGCTCGTAATCGGCATTCAGGGTGCAGAGGGCATCCAATAGGTTTTTGACGCCAAAATACCCCTCCCCACCGTCCGTACCAACTATATGAATGGTCAAAGGAACCAATAGCAAGGTATCGGTGCTTCTGCTATGCGCCTGTGGATTGAGTTGGTATTGCTTGAGCCAAGCGGATTTGCCAGAAGGTGCTCCGCAAGGGAAATCCCATTGCTGTGCTTGTGCTGCAAAACTCCAGACAGATACAATTATACAGATTAAAGACCACTTCATATTACCATTGTTTTGGATTTTATAAAATAAGTTGGTGGCTCGTCAATATACGATCAATCGCTGAACTGCACTGCCCATTTCTGATTCCAGCATCAAAAAGTAGATGCCAGGCTTCAACTGTTCTACCTCCAGTCGCTGTGTATTTTCCCCTGCTACAAAGTCGCTAGTCCATTGATCGAGTAACTGCCCGTTGGCATGAATCAGGCTTAGTTTTGCCTCAAAGCTGAAAGCTGCGTTTAAATACAACTGCAAAGGTTTGCTGTTGTTGGTCGAAGGATTGGGGGATAAGCTCCAGTTTAGCGAATGGGCAAAATCCGAAGCAGCAAGTATAAAGTTACCCGTTTCAAATGAAAAAGGTTCAGAAAAGCCAACGCATGGATCATAACGATTGAATGGTCGAACACGCCAATACCAGGTTCTATCCGACCACAAGTTGTAAACAACCACTTGATTATCAGATACCAAATGGGTTTGAAAACCGATGGCAAAAGTGGCCACAGGGCTTAGTTGTACGATATATTCAGTTGCACCTGGTATCACTTCCCATATCAGTGTGGCGCTATTTACATTTTCCACGAGGCTGCCTTCCAGTGGCTGAATGGCTTGTATATCCGTACCCTCAATAAGCACAGGCGGTGTTTGGTCGTATAAGAGGTTGACGCGCTCTGTTAACAAGTTAGCGCGCATGGCCGCTGTTTGTTCTTCTGAAAAACGCCCTGTACATTCATCAAAAGAATAGGACATAAAAAAAGTACCGTCTGAGCGGAATTCTGCCCCAGTAGGATCGTGTTGCAACACATTAGAAAAAGCATCCGCGTTGCAAGACCAACGGAAATTGAGGTAATCGGCTGGTGTATCGCAAAAGCCATCCGATGCATCCAGGCAATTCGATCCATCCAGCAATTCCGTTTCCCGCCCATAGTTTACCATGCCGGGCGCCGCCTCAGCGTAGGTATGCTCGATGCCCTCCCAGCCAAAAAAAGTATGCGGTAGGGACAGGTAATGCCCAATTTCGTGCGCCCAGGTATGATCCGATTCTGAAATACACCCTTTGTTCAGTGCAATGCCTCGGTTGTAAGCGCTATAACCACAATTCCCTGCCGGACTCAACACAATATAGCAATTGATGGTATTGGGAATATTGTTTTCATCCATCATTTGAGCGCCTTGAGCAAAATCATGATCGTAATAATCACTGTTGTTGATATAGCGTATATCTCCCTCTACAAAAAAACGGATATTGGATGCCTCAAAGTCGGCATTAAGCACACACAAGGCATTGAGTATCCGGTATAAAGGGTAATAGCCAAAACCATTGTCATCTCCCACGACGTGAATGGTCAAGGGCACGTATAGCCAATCGTTGGTACGCACATAGCTGTCCGGGTTTTCTTGGTAGCGAATCAGCCAATCTACTCTTCCATCCAAAGTTCCACAGCCTTGAACAGACCCATTTTGTGCCAACAAACTGATGGGCATCAACAGTAACAACAAGTAAAAAATACTTCTCATGGCATTTAATTGAAATTGAAAGATAAGGGACGAACAAGATACAAAAATAGCCGACAAGGACGAAAAGTACACTTACCGGCTATTTTTGTTCCAACTAAAACAAAATAGGTGCTTATTGAACCACTAGTTTTCTAGTGACGATACCATCATTTCCGGCAATTTGCAATAAATAGACACCCGATACCCATTTGGAGGCATCCAGCTCAATTTTATTCAAACCAGCATTAGCTATAAGCAGTCTTTGTTCCACCAATTGTCCAGATGGCTGAAATACTTTCAACTGCAGATCCTGACTGTATTCACTGCCAAATGAAACAGTTACAGTTTGTTGTGGAGCAACCGGATTAGGTTGAATGCTCAGTTGTGCCACAGGTTCGCGCTCCTGGCTGGAAACCATAGGAAAAGTATTGAAAGACCCAGACCCCGCATAGCCCACACAGGCGTCATAGCGGTTAAATGGCCTGACACGCCAGTAATAATTTTTATCAGGCAGTAATTCTTCCGGAGCAATGTTCACCTGGGTTTCATCAACGAAAAAGCGCAACAATACAAAGCTAAAAGTAGGCAAAACAGAAACATCAATCACATATAATTCAGCCCCTTCAATCGGTTCCCAAGCCAACTGTGTACCTTCTTGATAATCAACAGAGCTATCGTTCTCCGGTGCTATGACCACCAATTCGTTACTAGTAATTGGCGTCGGAGGCGTTTGATTGTACAGCAAATAAGCGCGTTCAGTTAACAAATTCGAGCGCATGGCACCAATTTGTTCGTCCGAAAAACGAGCAGCACACGCATCATCAGAATAACTCATGAAATAGGTGCCATCTGACTGAAAACTATTTCCATAAGGATCGTGCTGAATGATAGAACTCATGCCGTCCGCATTGCAATTCCAGCGAAAGTTGAGGTAATCGGGAGGTGTGTCGCAGAAGCCATCGGCGGCAAAATTGCAATTGACTCCATCTACCCGTTCCACAGCTTCTCCGTCCACATAGTAAGGTGCATTTTGATCATAATCATGTTCAATGCCCTCCCATCCATAAAACGTATGGGGCAGCGACAATTGATGGCCTAGCTCGTGTGCCCAAGTATGATCTCCAGCATCCAGACATCCTTTACTCAATGCTACGCCCAAATCATATACACTATATCCGCAGTTTCCAGCAGGGCTATCAACGATGTAACAATTAACAGTCAATGAAACATTGTTATTTTCCATCATATCATATCCATTCGGATAGTCGTGGTTGTAGTAAGCCGAATTGTTGATATACCGGATATCGCCCACAACATAAAACTGTATAGCGGATGGCTTGAAATCGTTGTTGAGTGTACAAAAGGCATCAAAGAAACGAGATAAGGCAAAATAACCATTACCGTTGTTGTCGCCCACAATATGGATGGTCAAGGGCACATAAATCGTGTCCTCCAAAGAACGGCTTGGGTATAAATCCGGATTGGCCTGATAGTGCTTCAGCCATTCTACTTTGCCTTCTTGTGTGCCACAGGGTGCCAGCCCATGTGCATGCTGTGCGTAAGCACCAGCTAACGATAGGCACAAGGCAGCAGTAGCCAATAAAATTTTTTTCATTATAACATGCTTTTGAAACCGATAAATAAATACAAAGCTTTGAGGTTAATCCGTTACAACCACTCGCTCCCGCACACTGCCTCCTTCTGATTCTAAGGCCACCATATAAAAGCCAGCAGCGACCTGCCCCAATGGCAAATTGATCATTTGTTGGCCAGCGCTCAGGTCAAATTGGCCAAAAGACTTCACCATTTGTCCCGCAGCATTGTATAAATTAATGGTGCCAGAAAAATAAGACTTGGATTCGACCTCCAGGCGCAATTCCATATTTGATTGAGCCGGATTAGGGGATACTTTCAGGTTGTTCACCAACTTATGCTCGCCCGTACTCACCAATGAGCCTGTCGTAAAAGACTGTGTTTCGGTAAAGGATGGACAGGCATCGTATGCATTCAGCGGGCGAACCCTCCAATAATACGTTTTATTCGCCTCTAAGAAGTCGATTACCTTATTAATACCATATACAAAGTCATCGTAAATGATCAAAGACTCCGTAAAAGTAGAAACCCGCGATATTTGCAGCAGATAGGCATCGGCGCCCACAGAAGCAGTCCAAGATAAATTCACGTCATTATAATAATCCAACACCTGGCCATTGCTTGGAAAGGCAGGATCAGTTGTATCATTGATGATAGCAGCATTGGCAGGAGGTTGGTTGCGCAAGTAAGCCCTGCTGTTACTGAAATAATCCTGTACCATCAAATCTTGCTGGTCTTCCGAAAAAATATAATCATCTTCGTCGCAATCCAAAAAGTAGCCCATGAACAGGCGTTCTTCCGGATCGATCAGATCATTGTTTCTATCTCGAACCTGTGTCGTATAATTGCAGTTGTTCCAGCCAAAGCCAAAGTTATAGTCCACTGGCGTATCGCAAATTCTATCCCCAGCCGTAGCGCAGTTGCTCCGATCCACCAACTCTACCTGACGAATGCCATCTGGCGCTATTTGCTGCATCACTGGGTTGCCGTGATCGGCCAGATTCCAAGGGTTAGGCTCCCAGCCGTGGAAAGGATGCGGCAAGCTGAAAAAGTGACCAACTTCATGTGTTACGGTAGAGGCATTGCGGCCTACCTCAAACTTAGCCAGCACCAACCAGTCTTTTGAAGGACTGTAATACCCCAATACAACCCCTGGTCCTGTCTGGTTGGAGGGCGTTGCATCTTCAGGGATAAAAACATTCATCGCCTGATTGTCCCGCTGAAAAGTCATGATAGTATTTTCCGTGTTGGCGTGATTGGAATAGACAGTCGTATTAAAAATATAATTGAATCCCGCCCGAACGTAGAACTGCAAATCCATGGATGCGAAGTCTTCATTCAGATCACACAATTGATCCAGTACTCTGTGTTTTGAAATAACCCCTGTGCCGTCTGTGCGGCCTATCAAATGAAATTTCACGGGCACAAAACTCACCTCATCTCTAAAGACGATTGGGTTTTCGGCCAAAGCTTCCTGATTAGCGATTAAACGCTCCATAACGGCATCTGCATGCTCACCAACGGTTCCGCACCAGCCTTGATTTTGCTGAGCAAAAATAAAAGAACAAACTCCTGTTAAGACCAGAGTTGTTGTGAATAATCTTCTCATCATGAAATAGTAATTTAACAGAAAAATGGAATTAAATAGGTGGATGGGCACTATCCTGCAAAATTGAACATACAAAAATAATTAATGTTTTTGAGTTTTTTGACCAGTTTGTTCCCTTTTGCGCTGCAAAAATAGGAAAAGTCAAGCTTAAAAGCGGTATATATTCCCGGGCAAAGTTTGGTCTTACATCTGGCAAAGCGGTAAAATTTATCTACATTTGCGCCAATTCATAAAAAAACGGACTAATTCCGCTTTCAACTATAATAAAATCAAACAGTCAAATGAGTAAAGTAACGGTCATCGGCGCTGGAAATGTAGGCGCAACCTGTGCCAACGTCTTGGCACACAAAGACATCGTCAAAGAAGTTGTTTTATTGGATTTGGTGGGCGATCTGGCCAAAGGTAAGGCTTTGGATACCTGGCAGCAAGCACCCATCGATTACTATAGCACCCATTTGATCGGGACGGACAACTATGCCGATACGGCAGGTTCAGACATCGTTGTCATTACAGCAGGTGTACCCAGAAAACCGGGCATGAGCCGGGATGATTTGATCGCCACCAACGCCAAAATTGTCAATTCGGTGACCAAGTCCATCATGCAGTATTCTGAAAACCCCATCATCATTGTGGTTTCCAACCCGCTGGATGTCATGACTTATGCGGCTTACAAGGCTTCAGGTTTGGATTCCAGCAAAGTTTTTGGCATGGCTGGCATCCTGGATACGGCACGTTATCGCGCTTTTTTGGCAGAAGCCCTCTCCGTTTCTCCTAAAGACATTCAAGCTGTACTGATGGGCGGCCACGGCGATACGATGGTCCCCCTGCCCCGTTATACCACTGTATCCGGTATCCCTGTAACAGAACTGATTGACGATGAGCCACTGGACGCTATTGTAGAACGCACCAAAAATGGCGGTGGCGAATTGGTAAAATTGATGGGCACTTCGGCCTGGTACGCTCCGGGTGCTGCTGCTGCTCAAATGGTAGAGGCAATTGTTAAGAATGAAAACCGCATCTTCCCCTGCTGTGTATTACTGAATGGAGAATACGGCATGAAAGATATTTTCCTCGGTGTTCCAGTTAAATTGGGTAAAAACGGTATCGAACAATTGCTGGAATTGAAATTAAACGAAGCTGAAATGGAGTTGCTCACCACATCTGCTGGTCATGTTCGCGCCGTAATGGATGTTTACGACAATATGAGTTTGTAAGCTTGCTTTGTATTGGCTTATAAATGCAAAACCCCCGTCAGAGCTTTCTGGCGGGGGTTTTTGATTAAAGGGTCTCTACTTATGTCAAGAGAACCCCTTTGAACAATGATTAGTTATTGAACAAACCACTATCATTGCTGGGCAAACCAGCAGGTTCTTCTGGCTTAGGCTTCACTTCACCAGTAATGGTCAATACTTTTTGTTCTGTGCCAACATTCGTGGTCAAAGTAACACGCTTGGTGAATTTTCCAACGCGGTTTGTGTCATAACGCACTTTAATTTCACCAGATTCACCAGGAGCGATCGGGTCAGTTGGATAGGTAGGAACGGTACAACCACAGCTGCCCTTGGCATGAGAAATGATCAAAGGAGCATTACCTGTGTTGGTAAAAGCAAAAACACGGAAAGGCTCTGATCCTTGCTCAATGACACCATAATCCACGGTTTCCGTCTGGAAAGTGATTTGTGGGCCGTCCTGGCTGGCTTTTTCTTGTGTTGCAGAAATAACGCCATTCTGGCCGATAGCGAAAGTTAGAGCCAAAGTCATTGCGACCAATACAGAAAACAATTGCTTCATTACGGTATTTTTTATTGTTTTGAAAATCATGTTTATGCCGTACAAAAATACGCTTATCCCTTGAAAAAAAAACGAAACGCCCGTTAATAAGAAGTTAATGGGTCATTTACAGACGGAAAAGCCCTGTTAAGTCACATCCTGGCCCCATTTCGGAGGTCGGATTTCGGAAGCTTGCAAGCCTAGCCACACCCAAACTCAAGCTCACTCACGCCCAACTTGAGCAACAGACAGCGGGGCGATAGACCTAACCAAACACACTCACCCTCCCCCAATTTCTTCTTAGTGCCTTACTTTCTTAGTGGCTTTAATGTTTCAACACACACAC
>CALMIR010000102.1 GCA_937864265.1 uncultured Saprospirales bacterium
GTTCTACCCGTTCTTGAAACCGCCACTTCAGGTAATCGGAATAAGAATAATGGCCCTCCGGGTCGAGGTCGGAAAAATTGGTGACCATATTAGGAAACGTGGCGGTACTCATTTAGCGTTTTTGATTTATGACAAATATAGGTAATTCGCCTGAAAAAGGCAAGACAGCCGATTTATCAGCTATTCGAGCTTTTCCTAATATAGTACCCTCCAAGAGAAGCCGTATCAAGCCCGTTTTTTTGGCCGATACAAACGCTTATCCAGCCATGCTGCCTGGGGCAGCAGGTGCAGGTAATAGATAAGCAATGCGATGGCTACCCCCATAATAGCCCCCAACGCGACGTCTTGTAAAAAGTGCTGCACGAGGTAAATTCTGGAAATACCCGTCAGAATAGCCATTCCTAAAAAGACCAGCGCCAAGCCTTTTTTCCAAGGCAGGCAAAAAGACAAAAAAGCGTATAAGGCAAAAGCAGACATGGTGTGGCCTGAGGGAAAACTCGTTTGGCCTCCCAGCAGGCTAATGCCTTCAATGGTATTGATCTGATCCAGTTGATTTAATTTCTGAAAATACAACGACGGCCTATCGTGCTTGAAATAAATTTTACTGTAGTAGGAAATAAACGTCACTATGATGCCAAGTAGTGGAATGGTAATAGCATGTCTGTATTTGACAAAAAGCAACACCAGCAAGGCAATCAAATATACCCCCGCTTCTCCCATCCGGGTAAAATACTGAAAAAACAGATCGCCAAACCAACTGCGTCGGTTACTGAAAAATAGGATAGCCTCCCCTTTGTCTATCTGCGCCAGCAGGAAAAGCACAGCGATCATAAACACTAAAAAACCGGATAAAAACCAGAAATTACGGCGTAGAAAACTGTTTTTCACGTTGTTGTTTTTTGCGCTTCAACCATTGACCGACTTTGATGAAAACCGCAAAGAAGCGGTCAGCGTTTAGCAGTTTGGAATCGTTCATCGCTTTTCGGGTCAGCACAAAACCAATAGGCGTTAGGACAATAATGGGTATCCAGGCAGCCAAAGCGGCAGGCACCACAAAGGTTTCAGCAATTTTACGACAAAAAATGGTCAGCACAATAAAAAGCATGAAAAAGATAATGGATACCAGAATGGGATAGCCAAAACCTCCTTTTCGCACAATGGCCCCCATTGGGCCACCAATGAATAAGAAAACCAGGCAGACAACAGCCATGGTATATTTGGTGTGTAGCTCGTAAATATGCTTGACTTGGTTTTCTTTGATCTGATCCAATGAGCGAGCATCCGATTCAGCGTGGGTTTTAATCGCTCGAATCTCTGATTGGGTTTTTGTGTACAACCGCTTGTTCTCGCTTTTATCGAAGGTTTCGAGGATGGATATATATGCAGTGAGTGGCTTGTCGATTTGTTGTTTTAAAGGTGTTCCTTCAAAGACTTTTCGTTTTGCCTGCTGCACCCCATTTTTGGCCAGAGCCGTTGTGTCGGTGGTTTCTGGAAGCGTTGTCACCCTATTTTGAGCCAAGCTCTTCCGCAGTTCCTTCGTTGATTCTGGCGTCGGTTGAGCAACCAGGCTCGATACGGGCTTATTGGGTGCTGTTGTAGAGTCAGCAACCAACGCCGTCTTTGTAGAATCAACCGAGAGGCTATCGGTTTTACTCAAAGTATCACTTTCTAAAGCCACTTCTTTCTCTTCCAAGAGCAGGATGATGGTGCTATCGTATGCCATGAAAGAGAAAAAGTTGGTAAGCTTATTGGACATATCCACCTGCCGCTGTTTGATTTTGAAGCCCAAAGAGTCAATCGTGGACTGCAACTGAGCAATGGACATCATACTCCGGTTAGATTTGAACAACTCCTCATTGGTGCGGTTTAGTTCAAATTGACTCAAGTCAAAGACTTTTGTCCAGCTTTTAAAACTGGTGCGTACAAAGGGATATTTATTGCCAGAGCCATCAGGGCGGGTTGGACTCACTTCTATGTACTGGTGCCCGTTTTTGAGATTCATCACGAAATAGTTGCCATCATCAGAAGCATACATTTCGCCTTCCTCCGCGATGATTTCGCTCAACTGGCCTTTGGCTTCATCGCCGTGGTCGTAAATGAGTACATCGCGTATGGTTTTATCGTCGCTATCTTTTTCACTAATATGGATGGCAAAACCGTCAAAATCATCATTGAAAATTCCTTGGTCAAGGCGCAAAGCTGGTTTTTGGCGTTGAATGTCGTACATCCGAGAGCCAAACTTCAGGTTCGACACCGGAATAAGCGTATTGGAACAGTAATAGGAAAAAGCGACAGAAACCAGCGCAAAGTAGGTCATAGGCCGCATGATTCGAGCCAGCGGGACACCTGCCGATTTAAAGCTCGACAACTCGTATCGCTCGGCCATATTCCCCAACACCATGACCGAAGAAATCAGAATAGCCAAGGGCAAAGCCATGGGAATGAGCGAGACGCATTTATACGCTAAAAGCTCAATGATAATGAAAAACCCCAATCCTTTACCTGCTATATCATCGATGTACAACCACAATACCTGCATGACCAACACAAACATGGCGATCATGAAGGTCACAAAAAAAGGCGGTATAAAGCTACTGATGAGTAAGTGGTCTATTTTTTTCATGCTGCACGAAATAGCGCGGCAAAGATAGGGATATTGGGGGGAAACTGATAAATCCTGCTGCGCTTTAGGTTTTTCTTGACATTTTGGAGGTATTTAGCCGCTGTAATTTTTGGAGGAACATCAGGCTTTGGTCTCAATTGTTGAAAATTTCACTTTTTCGACGGGCTGTATTTTTCGGAAGGCCACTACTTTGAAGGCTATTAGTTGCTGAAACTACTACAAAAAATCAAGTTTCAGCAACTAATAAATTAGGATATGCAACAATCAGTCTTTATTGGAAGAACAGCAAATATTAAAGGACGCCCTACAGTCAAAAGAGGCTGAAATGGTTGCGGTGATTGGACGTAGAAGGGTTGGAAAAACCTTCATGGTCAAGATGGTTTATCAAAAGGAGCTTGTTTTTGACATAACGGGTATTCAGGGAGGTGAACTGAACATACAATTGGAGCGGTTTCGGGACAGATTGATGGAATGCATTCAGGCCAAGATTTACCTGCCTGTTCCTAAGGATTGGTTCGAAGCGTTTAAAATGCTAAAAGAATATTTGCAAACGCTGCCAAAAACAAAAAAGCATGTTGTTTTCTTTGACGAATTACCCTGGTTGGCAACGCATAAATCGAAGTTCCTTCAAGCCTTTGGATATTTTTGGAACAGTTGGGCATGGCAAGAAAACCTGGTGGTGGTGATATGCGGTTCGGCAGCTTCTTGGATGATTCGCAAAGTAGTGAATGACACGGGCGGCTTGTACAACCGTATCACCAAGCGAATTTTTTTACAGCCATTTACATTAACGGAAACGAAAGAATTTCTGAAAGAGAAAAAATTAAAATTCAACCATTATCAAATTGCTCAATTGTATATGGCGATGGGCGGCATTCCACATTATTTGAAAGAAATAAAAGATGGAAAAAGTGCGATTCAAAACATTAATGACATCTGTTTTTCCAATAATGGGATATTGAAGGACGAATTTTTAAGGCTATACCCTTCCCTTTTTTCCAATGCCGAAAAACATTTTTCTGTAATTCGGGCATTGGCAGAAAAACAAGGAGGTTTGACAAGGCAAGATATTGTTAACCGAACAAAATTGAGTGACGGGGGTGGACTGACCACCGTTTTAGATGAATTGTCTCATTCGGGTTTTATTACACCTTATCAAACTTTTGGCAAAAAGAAACAGGATAAAATTTATCGTTTGACGGATGAGTATTCGCTGTTTTACTTAAAATTCATTGAAGGGAATTCATCCGATGATAAAGATACTTGGATGCTTTTGAGCCAAACCCAAGTCTATAAAACATGGAGTGGGTATGCTTTTGAGAACCTTTGCTTAAAACATATTCCTGCAATAAAAAAAGCCTTAGGCATTTCAGGTATTTACTCCAAGTCTTCTACTTTTTACAAAAAAGGGAACAAGGATGAAAAAGGCTTTCAAATAGAGTTATTGATGGATAGGAACGACCAAGTGATTAATCTTTTTGAAATAAAATTTTACAACAAAGCATTTTTGATGACCGAAAAATATGCAGATGATTTACGAAAAAAAATGTGGCAATTTGAAGAAGACACTAAAACGAGAAAACAGCTTTTTTGGGTGTTCCTTTCCACTTTTGGCATAAAAAGAAATGAACATAGTATGGATATAATCAGCCAATCATTATCCATAGACGATTTATTTTGAGCTGAAGACTCACACCAAGGCCAGCTTCTTCCTCAATGCAAACAATTCATCCCGGTACTGAGCGGCAGCCATGAAATCCAGGTCTTTGGCTGCTTTTTTCATTTTTTCTTCCGTTTGAGCCATCATCTTTTCAATCTGATCGCGGCTGAGGTAACCGATGAGCGGATCGGCAGCCAAGCTGGGTTCTTCCGACTCTACATAGGCGTAGCTTTGTTTGCCGCGTATATCTAAAATGGATTTTTTATTCAAAATATCTTCCCGGCTTTTCCGAACCGTTTTCGGAGAAATGCCATTGGCCTCGTTATAAGCCATTTGGATGGCCCTGCGGCGGTTCGTTTCATCTATGGTCATTTGCATTGAATCGGTCACCTTATCTGCATAAAAAATGACCAACCCATTGGCATTGCGGGCGGCCCGACCCGCTGTTTGGGTCAAGGAGCGGGCATTGCGCAAAAAACCTTCTTTATCGGCATCCAGGATAGCCACTAAAGATACCTCCGGCAAATCCAAGCCCTCCCTGAGCAGGTTGACCCCCACCAATACGTCGAACTCGCCCAAACGCAGATCTCGCAGTATTTCCACCCGCTCCATGGTATCCACTTCTGAGTGTATATAACGTACCCGAATATTCAATTTGTTGAGGTATTTGCTCAATTCTTCCGCCATGCGCTTGGTAAGGGTTGTCACCAATATCCGCTCTTCTACTTCCATACGCGCACTGATTTCATCCAGCAAATCATCAATTTGGTTGATGCTGGGGCGGATCTCAATCGGCGGATCTAACAAACCGGTGGGGCGAATGACTTGCTCTACAAAATCGCCCTGCGTTTGCTCTAGCTCATAATCCCCAGGTGTTGCGCTTACAAAAATGACTTGATTGACCAAACTTTCAAATTCAGTAAAATTGAGTGGTCGGTTGTCCATCGCTGAAGGCAGCCGGAATCCAAAATTGACCAAGCTCAGTTTCCGCGCCCGGTCGCCGCCGTACATGCCTCTGACCTGAGGCAGGGTGACGTGGCTTTCATCAATGATCATCAAGTAGTCGTCCGGGAAATAATCCAATAGGCAGAAAGGTCGGGTACCGGCATTGCGCCCGTCAAAAAAACGGGAATAGTTTTCTACCCCATTGCAATAGCCCAGTTCTTTAATCATTTCCAGGTCGAAGGTGGTGCGTTCCCGGATGCGTTTGGCTTCCTCTATGCGGTGTTCGCGTTCAAAGTATTTTTCCTGTTCGTATAGCTCATCCTCGATCTCGCGGATGATTTGGTTCAGTCTTTCCTTTGGCGCGACATATAAATTGGCTGGAAAAATGGCCGCAGTCTCCATACCAGCTATCCGCTTGCCGCTTTCCACTTCGATTTGGTCAATGGATTCAATCTCATCTCCGAAAAATGTCACCCGGTATCCATAGTCCACATAAGGAAGATTGATGTCCACTGTATCGCCCCGTACCCGGAAGGTTGCCCGCCTAAAATCCGTTTCTGTCCGCGAATAAAGGCTCTCTACCAAACTGTACAAAAAGCCATTGCGCGATATGGTTTGCCCGGCATGGATGCGGATGATGCTGCTTTTGTAATCTTCGGGGTTGCCCATACCATAAATACAAGACACAGACGCGACAATGATAATATCTCTTCTTCCAGAAAGCAGGGAAGAAGTTGCCCTTAATCGCAGCTTATCCACTTCTTCGTTGATGGAAAGATCTTTCTCGATATAAGTATCCGTTACCGAAATATAAGCCTCTGGTTGGTAATAATCGTAGTAGGAAACAAAGTATTCGACCGCATTATTGGGAAAAAACTCACAAAATTCCCCATACAACTGCGCGGTGAGTGTTTTGTTGTGCGTCAGTATGAGGGTGGGTCGGTTCGATTGGGCAATCACATTCGCCATGGTAAAAGTTTTACCTGAACCTGTAACACCTAAAAGCACCTGCGCTTTTTCACCCTGATCCAATCCGGTCAATAATTGCTCAATGGCCTGAGGTTGATCGCCGGTAGGCCGAAAAGGCGATATGAGTTCAAAATTTGTAGGCATATAGCCGTCGATTTTACAAAATGAGCCTAAAGATAGGCTTTTTTTTGATAAAAAACAAATTGTTTAAAATTATCTTTTCTAATCCCGCATCCATAATCCCCTATTAATAAACCGTTACTTCCCACTCCACCACTGCTTTGTCCGCTTTAGAAAAACTCATGCCCACTGCTATTTTTTCCTTAGGCGAATCGGCGAAAGGCGCAAAGTAGCCGCGGTCGCTAATCTGTTGTATGGCTTCGGATACGGGCTTGTCCAGCTTGAACTCGAAGGCATAGATGTGATCGGCTGTTTCCACCAGAGCATCGCAGCGGCCTTTTGCGCTGTGCACCTCCGATCGGACATAAGTACCCAACAAGCTAAACATCAAGTGTATAAGCGCATGGTAAAAATGCTCATTTTCCTTTTGCCAGTGTTCGTACGGGATTTCCGCAAAAGCGGCATTGATGATTTCTACTACGGTACCCACATCTTTGCGGCGTAGCGCTTGCAGGATGTTGACTACTCGGGGCAAGGCGCCTTGCGGCGGATAATCCATGTACTCACTCATCAACAACTGTTCCAGCGAAGAACGCACTTCCCGATTGGGATAGTCCAGGGTGTAGATCAGCAGTTCCTGATCGTAATTTTGAATGGTCAGGTAGCCCGTTTGAAAAAGCACCGTTATCGGATTCAAGCGGGTGAAGTCGAAATTGCTCAGCTCAGCCACCGCCGTTTGGAAACCGGACACATCGTAAAATCGGTGCTTCTTCATTTCCTTCACCAAAAACGTAGGTGTGCCCGTTTCAAACCAGTAGTTTTTGAACTGCATTGTGCTGAGGAATCGCAGCAGCGAAAACGGGTTGTAAACGCGTTCCTCGCCCCCCCAACTGTAGCCATTGTACCACTGTTTCACCTTTTCTTTATCCGTTTCGGCCAATTGTTTGGCAAACACGGTTTCCAATTCTTCTTGTGTGATCCCCAGTAAGGTATAGCCCGCCGGATCGAGCGAGATATTGGCCAGATTATTCAAGTCGGAAAAAATACTCACTTTGCTGAAAGCCGAAACGCCTGTAATGAAAAGCAGCTCGATGTAGGGGTCGCTGTCTTTGAGGATGGAGTACAGCCATTTGAGGGTATCCCTGTTGGCTTCCGCTTGGGGAATATTATCCAAGTAGTCGATGATGGGTTTATCATACTCATCTATGAGGATTAGCACTTTTTGACCATAACGGGCATGCACTTTTTTGATTAAATCAGAAAATGGGTGCGTAGTTTCGCTTATAGTCACTGCTACACCCAGCCTTGACGCTTCTTCCTGTAAACCAGCGGTAACCGCTTCTCTCAAGGACACGTGCTTGTATTGAAAACTGGCAAATTTCAGCCAAATCACAGGCCGTTTTTTCGCCTCCCAATCCCAGTTGTCTTCGATCCACAAGCCTTTGAACAGCTCTCGGCTACCGCTGTACAACTCATTCATGGTAGAAAGCAGCAGGGACTTACCAAATCGGCGCGGGCGGGAAAGGAAAAAATACTTTCCACTGTTAACTATGTTGTATATGTGCCAGGTTTTGTCCACATACACATAGCCCCCAATGCGGAGTTCTCGAAAGTTTTGTATGCCAATAGGATACTTCATGCCGTGAAGATACGAAAATTGATGTTACCTATTTTATCGCTATATTTTATGCCATCCCAAACCCTTTTCTGCCTTGTAATCCGCCGGTGTGTATGGCAACGATGCGGCTGCCTTTAGGAAAGTACCCTGCTTCTAGTAAATGGAATAAGCCATAAAATAACTTAGCTGTATAAATGGGGTCCAATTGGATGGATGTATTTTGTTCAAACTGATAGATAAATTCCAGCAACGCTGCATCCATTTTAGCGTAACCGCCAAAGTGAAAATCGGAGATAATGTCCCAGTTGCTTAGATGGTTCATACCCGCATCGTGGAGCAAGCGCTGCAATTCTAGTTTTAAAAAATCACCTTTCAGAGCAGGAAAAATCAGGACGCGGCTTTTTCCATCCAGCCCGCTTATCAAGCCCGCTGCTGTGCCTCCTGTCCCCATGCTGAGGCAGTAGTAATCGGGTTGAAAACCCAATTGCGCTTCTATTTCAGCGGCTAATACAGCGCACCCTTTCAGCGCCAGATCATTGGTCCCACCTTCCGGCAAAAAATAGAAATTGCCATATGTTCTCCTGAACGAATCCAAGAACTCCGGCATATACTTTTTGCGGTAATCGCTCCGGCTAATGAAATGCAGCTGCATGCCGCAATCACTAGCAAATTGAAGGCTGTCATTACTTTGAGCATTCAACTCTTCACCCCGGATGACACCGATGGTTTCCAGGCCAAAATGCTCCCCTGCAGCAGCGACAGCCGTGATGTGATTGGAAAAAGCGCCGCCAAAAGTGAGGAGTTTTGAAAACCCCTGTTCACGGGCTGCCAGCAGGTTATAAGCCATTTTGCGCCATTTATTGCCGCAAAAGGCGTTTGCTCTCCCCAAAAAAAGTTGATCGTCCCGCTTGATCCAGAGTTGAACTTCTGCCGGCTTGGTGATCGGGTGATCCAGGATGTCCAGTGCCGTGGGTGCATGCTCGAAAAGTTCTTCCAGCCCGTGTGTCATTTTTGCAGGTATAAAATTTTCTGTTGACTTTGAAGCATTCATCGTCTCGAATTGGAGGGTACTTTGTTCAACTTATCCGACTCCAGCCCTTTAGTTCTTTGCCGTGCTTCTCCAAAAACCATTTTAGAGGATGATGCTCCGGGCGTTCCAAAGCAGGATCTTTGTCCAAAATACGGGCGGCTACTTCCCGCGCAGCTTGTAATATACGGCCGTCTTTAGCTAGGTCGGCAATGCGCAGGTTGATGATACCGCTCTGCTGCGTGCCCTCAATATTGCCTGGCCCGCGCAATTTAAGGTCGGCTTCTGCTATTTCAAAGCCATTATTCGTGCGCACCATGGTTTGTATGCGCTCCTTGCTTTCGTTACTCAACTTAAAACTGGACATCAGCAGGCAATAGGATTGTTCGCCCCCCCGGCCTACGCGGCCTCTCAACTGATGGAGTTGGCTCAAACCAAAGCGTTCCGTATTTTCAATGACCATCACCGTTGCGTTGGGCACGTTCACGCCTACTTCGATCACCGTAGTGGCTACCATGATTTGAGTTTTTCCACTAACGAATCGCTCCATTTCTAAGTTTTTATCCGCTGCCTTCATTTTGCCGTGGACGATGCTGATTTGATAATCTGGAGGTGGGAACTCGCGAGATAGGGCTTCATAGCCTTCCTGAAGATTTTGCAAATCCAGTTTTTCCGACTCTTCGATCAGCGGATAAACCACATAAACCTGGCGACCCTTAGCAATTTCCTGGCGCATAAACCCGATCATTTTTAATCGGTGGTTTTCGGTTTGGTGTAAGGTTTTTATCTCCTTCCTACCGGGTGGCAATTCGTCAATGACCGATACATCCAGGTCGCCGTACAAGGTCATGGCAAGGGTGCGCGGAATGGGCGTTGCCGTCATCACCAAAATATGGGGTGGATGTGGGTGGCTTTTTTTCCACAAACTGGCGCGTTGTGCTACGCCAAATCGATGCTGCTCGTCGGTAATGGCGAGTCCTAGGTTTTTAAACAGTACATTATCTTCAATGAGCGCATGTGTGCCCACAACGATGTGGATGCTGCCATCCTGCAAGCCATCCAGTACTTCTTGCCGTTTTTTGCCTTTCACGCTGCCCGACAGGAAAGCCGTTTTTATGGGCATTCCTTCCAAATATTGACTGATAGAAAGATAATGTTGTTGAGCCAATATTTCTGTGGGTGCCATCAAGCTGGCTTGAAACCCATTGTCCAACGCCATCAGCATACACATGAGCCCGACAATGGTTTTACCGCTGCCGACATCCCCTTGAAGCAGGCGGTTCATCTGGATACCTATTTTCAAATCCTGACGGATTTCTTTGAGCACCCGTTTTTGGGCGTTGGTGAGTTCAAAGGGTAGTTTTTGCTGATAAAAGTGGTTGAAAAAATCGCCGATTTGCTCGAATACAAAACCTTTGATGCTGTCTTTGCGTCGGCGTTTAATTTGGAGCAGTCGCAATTGCAGGAAAAAAAGCTCTTCAAATTTCAGCCTTTTGCGTGCCGCTTCCAGGTCTTCCCAACTTTTGGGCAAGTGAATATTGGCGAGCGCTTCAAAGCGACCGGGAAGTTTGAATTTTTGAATCAGATAAGCAGGCAGGTTTTCCGGCATATCAGCCGGGCTTATTTTTTCAAACAGCGATTTGATGAGGCGTCGCCGGGCTTTGGCATCCAGCCCTTTGCTGTTCAATTTTTCCGTACTCGAATAAACAGGCGCTAAATTTAGAGCTGATTGTACATTTTCTTCGTTGAGCAATTCCATCTCCGGATGCGGAATGCTCCATTGATCCTTAAACGAATTGACCCGCCCAAAAACGACATACTCTTTACCAACTTCCAATTGTTTTTCCAACCAATGCACACCGGAAAACCAAACGAGGTCAATCACTCCTGTTTGATCGCGAAACCGCCCTACCAGTCGGCGTTTGCGGCCATCGCCCACCGTACTTAAGCGCCTTAAAACGCCTTTTAGCTGCACCTCTCCGCTGTTTTCATCCAAATCGATGATGCGGTGAAAATGTGTTTTATCGATATACCGATAAGGGAAGTGATGCAACAGATCAAAGCAGGTGTGGATGCTCAGCTCTTTTTTGAGCATTTCCCCCTTGGCAGGCCCTACGCCTTTCAAGTATTCTATGGGAAGATCAAGACCTGAATTCATAAGAAAAGGAAGATACTCGTTTGGAAGAAATAAAAGCAAATTAGTACAAAAATAATCATTTTTTGTTGATATATTTGGAACTGCACCAACAATTGTTTGTTTTTACAATTTATTTGCGGATATTACCGCCAATGAAAGGCAATTGAATTATGGAAACGAAGCGTCAGTTACAAGTAGCCGAATTAATCAGGAGAAATTTCAGCAATGTTCTGCAAAACGAAGGGAGTTACATCTATGGTGCTGAGCCTCTGGTTACAGTGACTAGTGTAAAAGTATCCCCGGATTTGAGTTTGGCAAAAATTTATCTGAGTGTTTATAATACAGATAATAAACAGGCCGTCATGTTGCACATGGAGGACGAACAAGGGCATCTAAAGCAATCGCTGGGGCAACGCATTCGCAAACAGGTTAGAAAAATGCCCGATATTAGTTTTTATTTGGATGATACGCTGGATGAAATGTATCGGCTGAACGACCTGTTTCATCGCCTGCATGAGGACAATCAGATGGGGGAGGAGGAAGAGTGAGTGTCTGGTTTTCCTGCCCGGATGATCCCAAGAAAAGCGCGGAGAATGCGAGGCTCACTTCAGCGAGAGCAGGCTGGCTTAAAAGCTAATGTTTCAGGAAGGGTTTTCTTATAAGACCAATTTAGGTGATATCTAGGCCTTATGTATCTGGTATTATTTAACTTCAATCAAATTTTTTATCTGGTGAAACACTTACGCCTCTTTACTTTTGTTTTCATTCCTTTCCTGATGTTGTTGTTTTTTAGTTCTTGTGTGAGCAAGAAAAAATATTTGGAGGCTATCCAAATACAGATGGGTCAATCCGATTCATTGAATATGTTATTGCAATCCTGCCGGGAGACAGTTCAGGAAAAAAACTTGGATATAGCTCGCCGCATGGGGGAAAATGATGCCTTACTGGCCACCCAAAATAAAATGCTGGATCGCATCCAACAATTAGATGATGAACTGGAACAACTGGCCAACAGCGCCACCTCCGATCTGGAATCTGCGGAAGCCAATATCAAGTCGAAGGAAGCAGAAATTGCTCAGAAACAGCAAAAGATAGAAGAATTGAAAGCCTTGCTTAACGACCGGGAGGCTGCCATGAATCAATTACTGCTCCTGATAAAAGATACGTTAACAGGATTGAAAGCCGAGCAGCTTTCCGTTGAAAATGTTAATGGGAAATTGTCCATTTCTTTCTCTATGGACTTCCTATTCAGTAAGGGCAGTACCACTAAATTTTTGAAAGATGGCGAGCAGGCACTTGAAAAATTGTGCGACTTGCTCAATGACTTTCCCAGTTTGGATATTTTAGTCATTGGCCACACGGATAACAAGCCCACCAATCGCAATAGCATCAGTGACAATTGGCAGTACAGCGCCTTGCAAGCCGTCAGCGTGGTGCGAGCCATGACCGAACGATACGACGTGAGTACCTCCCGTATTTCAGCAGTAGGTAAAGGGGAGTATGCCCCTCGCGCTTCCAATACCAGCGCCCAAGGTCAGGCGCTCAATCGGCGTATTGAGGTTTTGGTTTACCTGAGCGACGATCGCCTGCTGAGAGATCTGAATAAAAAATTGTAAGCCGTTAATTTATTCTTGTCCTGGGTAGCTCACCCAAAGCGTATCCGAAAACGGGTGGTAGTCACAATTGGCAACGGCAGCCGTCTGAACCGTATCTGCCAGATGTACTTCGATCAGGTGCTGTAAATGGGCGCTCAGTTTCAATTCTGGCTCCTCTGTTTCAAACCATAGAACAGCAATAAGTTTTTCCTTTTGCTGCATCAATTGATAGGCTTCTGCCCAAAAAGCAGCATCCAGATTAGGGTTGGCAAAGCGATCGATCAAAGGCGAAAAAAGGCGAAACCACCATTTGCGCCGATAATACTGCCAGACTGCATCGATGGCCGTCATGGTATCCAGCACCTTTTCCGACATAGCATTCGCCAGATAAGCAGGATCATTGATGATGATATCCAGTGGGTTATCTTTGTGCCAGGCTGCCCTTCGCCGATAGTTTTTGACTTCAAATAACACCAGTTGCCCTTGATAGATACCTAAAAAATCCACGCCTTTCAGCCCAACGCCGCTCAAGCCCCTGTAAAATTTGTGTTGGTCATACTTTTTAATCACCCAATCGGGTGAAAAACAAAAAAATAAACCGCTTTCTTCAAATTCCATGGGGCAGCATTTGCATGAGTTAGATTTCCAGCCCCTCCATGTCGTCGAGGGTGTCTGTTTTGTAATAGTGTTTGGTAAAGGTTCTTTGCTTTTGGCGATCCAATATCAAACGTGCCATCCCGACAGGAGGGGGCTCCGCCGATAAAGGAGAAAGGGCATAGTTCACTTTGCGTTCATCTATATCCAAGCGATACATCAGGCTCATCAAATACTCCAAGCGGTGATCAATTAGGTAGGCTACCTGTTCGGATAGTAATTGCAGTAATTCCTCTTCCGTCCAGGTTTGTTGTGCTGTGTTTAGTTCAAAGTCTTGTGCAATGAGTTCGGCGGTTTCCGAGAGCAGGGTATCTTCTTCCATGTTCACTAGTTTTTTGTCAGCATATCCCGATTGATTTCCGATAGATGGGTACAACCGGAAAGCCGCATGGTCAGTTCAAAGTCGGCCAGCATATTTTGCAAAACAGCACTCACGCCGCTTTCGCCTTTCAAGGCCAGCCCATATACATAAGGTCGGCCAATACAAACGGCCTTGGCACCCAACGCTAAAGCCTTAAATATATGAGCACCACTCCGAATGCCGCTGTCCATCAACACAGGAATCTGTCCGGATACGGCATCCACAATCCCTGGCAATGCATCAATTGAAGCAATGGCACCATCCACCTGCCGCCCGCCATGATTAGAAACAATGATTCCATCAATGCCTGCCTGGACGGCGCGCCTGGCATCATCGGGGTGCAAAATCCCCTTGAGCAAAATGGGCAACGATGTGTGCTGCCGCAAAAATGGCAAATCCTCCCAATTTAATGCAGGATTGGTATAAAGATTTATAAATTGACGAACCGCCTTCAAGGGGCGACCAGAACTCAAATTAGCACCAAACGAACCGGGATAACGACGCATCAATGCCACTAAATTAGAAAGGGTTTTTAACGTAATTTTAGGCTTAACAGCTACTTCAGAAGAAGTTGGTGGATCGTCCAATAGCTTTTGAAAAACCGGATCGCTACTGTATTGGGCAATGCCCATGCCCATTAAAAAAGGCAGGTATGCCTCATCAATATCTCGCGCCCGCCAACCCAGCATGGTGGTATCCAAAGTAACCACAATAGCCGAGCAACCACAAGCTTCCGCCCGCTGCACCAAACTGGCTACCAAATCATAAGACTTACTCCAATACAATTGAAACCACCGGGGGGCTTGCCCCATCAAAGCAGCACAGTCCTCCATTGGCACAGAAGCCTGGTTGGAAAAGATCATGGGAATACCCAGATTAGCGGCAGCTTTGGCAACTGCTTTATCCGCCTGCCGATGCGCCAACTCCAGCACACCAATAGGGGACAGTAAAACAGGTGCTGATAACGGCTGCCCCAATAGAAAAAGGCTGGTATCGCATTGGGAAACATCTTTTAACATACGCGGCACAATCTGCCAACGATCGAAGCCCGAAGCATTGTTTTTAATGGTTTGCTCTGCCCCAGCTCCGCCTGCAATATAGGCAAAGGCCTTAGGTGAGATAAGCTGGGATACCCGCTTTTCCAGTAACTCATAGCTCGCCGGAATAGCGGGGACTTCACCACTCATCCCCCGGGTATAAATCGTTCTTTGTCGTTCTAATGCCTTAAAAGACGGAATACTCATTGGTTGAAAATACATTTTTCCTTTTTGACCTTACACTTTTTTCAGCCCCTTGGGTTGAAAAAAAACTCCATGTTCTTTGACAATATCGAGAAAAGATAGTAAGCGATGTCAGACACACGGCTGAAAGCCTTCTGAGCCAAAGTGATGAGGCTCATACGCTTGACCCGGTCTGCCCTGACAATAGAACAGATGACACACAGCATACGTGTGGTGCATTCCTGTCCGGTTTCGCTACCGTCTATGACTAAGACTATCTCGCCTTTTTGCGATAGCCTCAACAGCAGTGGGGCAATGTACGGCGCAAAAAAAGTGTCACAATCGTTCCTCTTACTCATCAGCCTGCACTTAGCCTGCTTATACGACTCCGTTCGCTCTCTTCCTCTAGACGGCTGATGCGGTCTAAGCTGCAACCTTTCGTCCTAATACAGGAGTTTACCATGCTCGCAAGCACCTTTATTCGGCGTAAGTACCTGCCTGCTATGGGCAATTTTGTACTGCGGACTAAAAAATTTAGTGTGCTTTTGTACAAGCTTGGCTCATAAGGGGTGTCTTTGTGAGGTTGAATACACAAATGTTCACCCCTTTTCTCTTTTCTCGAAATTTCAAAGAACTTTTTTTATTTTGACTAACGGCTCATATGCTGTTGATTAACAGGTTGTTTTAAAAACAGGATTTTCAGACATGTTCCTCGTTAGCTAAGGTTTTCTACGACCTTTTGTCATGCCCTTATCTTACAGACAACCCACTGAAAAAAGTGTACGGTCAAAAAAATGATTGGCTGCACCGTATCTATAATCTTCAGCATTAAAGCTTCTTCCGGGCATCATCATCTCATAGGGGCGACTGAACCGCACCCGAAGGGCAGATGCCCGGTGGGCATCTGGGTGAAGAAGCCACGCAGTGGGCGGGTGAGCAAGCCTGCGCTGAGGAAAGTCGGGTCATACACCGTAGCCATGGGCAACTATTGCGCCCGGTATAGTTGCAATAGTTGCTGCGCTGAGGAAAGTCGGGTCATACACCGTAGCCATGCCGTTGTTTTGTGCGACGACTGTCTTGCGGTCGTTGATGACGGCCATGACGTTGCCCAGGTGGTTGCTGATCTCAAAGGCTCTTTTGCCGATGAGTTGTTTTTTGGTGGTGGTGGTCACAGCACAGTTGCTGCACCATTCGATATCCGGCTTAAAGATACCGATTCTGTTGCTGCCGTACAAGTGTTGTTCTTGCCAGGTAAAAATTTCCCCGCTTTTTTCATAGACGGCTAAGACCCGTCACCGAGCTTAGCTCGGGACGAGCGGGGGGAAGGTATCATTATAATTTAAATTCGCATAGGAGAGGGTAATAATATTTGTGCATGAAAACGATTCTTACTCTGTTCTTACCTTTCATGTTGCTAGCCTGGTTCGAAAGTTTAAAGTATCCCTTTTCATCAACATGCATAAGGAATTTTACTAAACGCATATCCTCATAATCCTGTGCAGTTGTTAACCATACACCTATAGTATCATTAACAGGCAGCTTACAGCTTTTTTCGAATACTTTACCTTTAATATATTGATCGGTGATCTCTAAAACCTCAAGAGATAATGATTCTTTTCCTAAATCTGCTCCAGGGACAAGTTTATTACCATTCACAGAATATAAAAGGTCTTCACATTTATATTTCCTTAAGTTAAAACATGAATTTAAAGACAGGAAAAGAGACATAATCATAACCGTATAAATCCTTTTCATAAATTACGCCTTTATAATTTGAAATTAATACCTGCGTGCTTTACCAGGTTGATGACTTTTCTTATGAAAATTTGCTTCTTTATCTATAGCAATAGTATGTGCTCCTGTGTTAGTCTTAGGGTCCATATATGGCAATTTATTAGTTGTCCTTTCATAACTCTCTTGTAGTTCATGAAAGACTATTGACGCTCTACTTTTTTCAACCACTTCGCCCTCAGAATTATATTCATATAGACGCAAGTGAGGATGAATAGTAACTTCTGCTTCTACTCCTTCTAAGACAGTAGTTCCTCCAGGAGAAAGAGGAGCGGGCAATCTTGGAGTTACTGAAATATTGGAAACTTGATCTCCTTCTGATAAATCTTGATCAAATATTTCACCAGTTTTTCGATTTTTTATTTTTGCTGTATTTGAAACTGAATAAACGTAATTCTCCTCTGCGGAAGTCAAACCAGCTAATAATGCCAAGCCACTGTCATTTGCTAATTCCTCATCACCTAGACCACTTTTATCAAAGTTTACTCTAGTTCCATTCACTGAAATTCGACTATGGTATGACTCATCAACTAAACTGTAAATATCGCTAATGGCTTCTTTAGTGTTGCCATTTACATCAAGACTATCTCCTTTCATATCAATAAACAAAATCGGACTATTTTCCGTAAAGTTAAATGGACTTACCCAGGGAAACTCCCCCGCCAGCGGATCCACACTCAAAAACCGCCCCAGCCCCGGGTGATAAATCCGAAAGCCGTA
>CALMIR010000103.1 GCA_937864265.1 uncultured Saprospirales bacterium
AGTTTCAATTCCAAAATGGTGCGGTTAAGGCAATCAAAGTCCTTAACGCATATATTCCCGTTTTTCGTTTCAATTCCAAAATGGTGCGGTTAAGGCTAAAATATCTGCAGACATGCAAACTATCATCTTTGGTTTCAATTCCAAAATGGTGCGGTTAAGGCCTGTAGTTTCCAGCGCTTGAGCGCCATCTTGTTTCCAGTTTCAATTCCAAAATGGTGCGGTTAAGGCTCATTGAGTTTCAAACTCAATTTTCCAAGATGGATAGTTTCAATTCCAAAATGGTGCGGTTAAGGCCACAAGGCCGATTTAGGTCGCAACTACAGTGTTATGTTTCAATTCCAAAATGGTGCGGTTAAGGCCGGGCGATTAAACCCTCCGAATCCCTATCGCAGTGGTTTCAATTCCAAAATGGTGCGGTTAAGGCAAAAGCAACAGCAAGCACCTGATCAACCACAGCCCCGTTTCAATTCCAAAATGGTGCGGTTAAGGCCAGTATCGTATGTCAAAGTTATAAAATACGCGGAAGTTTCAATTCCAAAATGGTGCGGTTAAGGCTGAAAAAGGCAATACTATTATCTCAGCCCCAAAGAGGTTTCAATTCCAAAATGGTGCGGTTAAGGCCTTGTTTGGGTCTGGACTTGACACTATGCCAGCACTGTTTCAATTCCAAAATGGTGCGGTTAAGGCCCATCGCGTAGATTATCTGGATTGTAGGTATATTTGTTTCAATTCCAAAATGGTGCGGTTAAGGCCTTGTTTGGGTCTGGACTTGACACTATGCCAGCACTGTTTCAATTCCAAAATGGTGCGGTTAAGGCCAAATTCTTCTGTCTTAACTTCTTCCCCTTCTTTCGAGTTTCAATTCCAAAATGGTGCGGTTAAGGCTTTACGGTTGAGGGTAAAATGCAAGCCGATTGCGTTGTTTCAATTCCAAAATGGTGCGGTTAAGGCTCTTTTCAGGGGTTCTGTCGTTTATCTCCGATTTCTGTTTCAATTCCAAAATGGTGCGGTTAAGGCCTGACAAACTCAGAAGAAAAGCAAGTGAGACGGATGAGTTTCAATTCCAAAATGGTGCGGTTAAGGCAACCTAGTCGATGAGAACAATCACAACACCAACGGGGTTTCAATTCCAAAATGGTGCGGTTAAGGCAGGAGACGCAAACGGGCCAATGACAATTTCATGCGTTGTTTCAATTCCAAAATGGTGCGGTTAAGGCGTATTACCATCAGGATGCTCAGCAACCGCGATAACCGTTTCAATTCCAAAATGGTGCGGTTAAGGCCAGGTGAAATTGAAGAAGCATACACCAGAACTATCGTTTCAATTCCAAAATGGTGCGGTTAAGGCTTACGCTATTGGTTTCGGTGATCGGAGCGCTGTTTAGTTTCAATTCCAAAATGGTGCGGTTAAGGCCGGATGATAGGCTTTACCCGGTAAGCCGTAGTAATGTTTCAATTCCAAAATGGTGCGGTTAAGGCGCCCCGAAAAGGTAGCAAAAAACGGGGTATCAGCTGTTTCAATTCCAAAATGGTGCGGTTAAGGCAAGATAGAATTCATTTAGACAACCTCATAAATATTGTTTCAATTCCAAAATGGTGCGGTTAAGGCAGATAATTTATTTGATGCTTTATCCTATTTAGGTAGTTTCAATTCCAAAATGGTGCGGTTAAGGCTTTCCAGTACTATTTCGTATATAAGCAATATAACCGTTTCAATTCCAAAATGGTGCGGTTAAGGCTTGAAGACCCGCTGGGAGGTATTCAAGAACTAGGAAGTTTCAATTCCAAAATGGTGCGGTTAAGGCACCAAAGGATTATTTCATTTTAGGCTACCTAAACTAGTTTCAATTCCAAAATGGTGCGGTTAAGGCGCAATGCCGAAAAAGGCTGGAGGGCGATAATGCCAAGTTTCAATTCCAAAATGGTGCGGTTAAGGCCTGCTGGCTTGTATGACCATTCCCCGATGTAGAATTGTTTCAATTCCAAAATGGTGCGGTTAAGGCAATTAATAGATAACACGCTTCGATTTGCCCTTATTTGTTTCAATTCCAAAATGGTGCGGTTAAGGCTTGCTGGTGCTTATGCCGGCACGGGCGATGGCACACCGTTTCAATTCCAAAATGGTGCGGTTAAGGCGTATCCATACCTTGTGTGATGAAATCTTCCCAGCTGTTTCAATTCCAAAATGGTGCGGTTAAGGCTTCCATTTCCGCCGCTTCTTTCAATGCAGATTCTAGTTTCAATTCCAAAATGGTGCGGTTAAGGCATCAGATGATCCTAATACCCGGAGGCAGCTTCGACAGTTTCAATTCCAAAATGGTGCGGTTAAGGCTCTGGATTGATTCAAGTCTTTTAAATTTGTCAAGCAGTTTCAATTCCAAAATGGTGCGGTTAAGGCTGACCCCCAATCAGTTGTTTTCCAATATGGTCGTCTTGTTTCAATTCCAAAATGGTGCGGTTAAGGCCACAATGCCCCCGTGACCCATAGCCTGATTGATGTAAGTTTCAATTCCAAAATGGTGCGGTTAAGGCCGTCGCCTGATGTAACGCCGGAACTTCCCATAAATGGTTTCAATTCCAAAATGGTGCGGTTAAGGCGCTCGGCCTTATCTGCTTCTTGTTGCGCCTTCGCTGTTTCAATTCCAAAATGGTGCGGTTAAGGCCGGCACAACAGCCCAACGGCTGAATTAGTGGTGAACGGTTTCAATTCCAAAATGGTGCGGTTAAGGCTAATCAGCAATACCGCATTGTTAATGAGCAGGTTCGGTTTCAATTCCAAAATGGTGCGGTTAAGGCTTTCGTTGCCCAGATTACTTTGTGCAAGTGTTTGAGGGTTTCAATTCCAAAATGGTGCGGTTAAGGCAATCAACATAAGCCCCCTTTCTTGCTCTATCTTCTTGTTTCAATTCCAAAATGGTGCGGTTAAGGCCGGAACAGGCACTCGATACCTGGGCTGAAAATCAACGTTTCAATTCCAAAATGGTGCGGTTAAGGCACCAAAGGATTATTTCATTTTAGGCTACCTAAACTAGTTTCAATTCCAAAATGGTGCGGTTAAGGCGCAATGCCGAAAAAGGCTGGAGGGCGATAATGCCAAGTTTCAATTCCAAAATGGTGCGGTTAAGGCCTGCTGGCTTGTATGACCATTCCCCGATGTAGAATTGTTTCAATTCCAAAATGGTGCGGTTAAGGCACGGGAAGCCGGGTCAAAAAATATATCTGTCAGGAGTTTCAATTCCAAAATGGTGCGGTTAAGGCTTCCTCTTTATCAGCTTCCTCGCTTGGCACTTGCCGTTTCAATTCCAAAATGGTGCGGTTAAGGCGTCCAGAGCCATCGCCAAACATCAAGGTTTGAGTTGGTTTCAATTCCAAAATGGTGCGGTTAAGGCGCGCCAACCGCCCGAACGCTAGTAGATATTAAATAAGTTTCAATTCCAAAATGGTGCGGTTAAGGCCTTTCGATAAATTTTACTACTGCATTTACTCTACGTGTTTCAATTCCAAAATGGTGCGGTTAAGGCGAGAAAAACTATACCCTAGCCCCTACTAAAACAAAGTTTCAATTCCAAAATGGTGCGGTTAAGGCCCTGCCCGCTATTTCTGCCTTTGAACCCATAAAGGAGTTTCAATTCCAAAATGGTGCGGTTAAGGCGCCTATATTTAGCACCGCAAACTTTCCGTTTGCAGGTTTCAATTCCAAAATGGTGCGGTTAAGGCATCAGATCAAACGTCATAGTGATAGACGTAGCTGTGTTTCAATTCCAAAATGGTGCGGTTAAGGCTCAATGAGTGATGCTTTCACGAATTGCAGATGGTAGTTTCAATTCCAAAATGGTGCGGTTAAGGCCTGCCACACCTCCAGCCATCTGGAATCCTTGCTAGAGTTTCAATTCCAAAATGGTGCGGTTAAGGCAAGGTGTTTCTCGCTTTACGTTCAATCTTGAACCACGTTTCAATTCCAAAATGGTGCGGTTAAGGCTAACAATTTCATGTGTGCGGCTTCCATGCCAATCATGTTTCAATTCCAAAATGGTGCGGTTAAGGCTGCTTGGGGGGCCGCTGCTATGGGTGTCGGCTACCTGGTTTCAATTCCAAAATGGTGCGGTTAAGGCGCCTTGGTGCTGTGCGTAGGCACCTGCACTATGCAGTTTCAATTCCAAAATGGTGCGGTTAAGGCAAAATTTGTCCCTTGACAATATCGAGGGCGAAGAAGTTTCAATTCCAAAATGGTGCGGTTAAGGCCAGCGAGCATTTTAGACAACGCATAGCTAAACGATGTGTTTCAATTCCAAAATGGTGCGGTTAAGGCCTATTTTCAACCCTCAAAATTCAAAACACCTGGAAAAGTTTCAATTCCAAAATGGTGCGGTTAAGGCGCAGGTGCCTACGCACAGCACCAAGGCACGATGACGAGTTTCAATTCCAAAATGGTGCGGTTAAGGCAATTTCCGTAAATCAGAACTTAATCTGAAAAGCATCGTTTCAATTCCAAAATGGTGCGGTTAAGGCCAACCCATGCGCTCCAATTTCTCTGGAGGTCTTCGCAGTTTCAATTCCAAAATGGTGCGGTTAAGGCATAAAAGGCAAGCAGTTTATAGACATGCTTAGGTCTTGTTTCAATTCCAAAATGGTGCGGTTAAGGCTAGTCGGCGTTGCCGGGGGATACTTTGTTACAAAAGGGTTTCAATTCCAAAATGGTGCGGTTAAGGCCCAATGTTATGGGGTCTTCGGTTACTGTTTGTGCTGTTTCAATTCCAAAATGGTGCGGTTAAGGCCTCTATTCGCGCATACGCCTTACCGTCGCTCATCAGTTTCAATTCCAAAATGGTGCGGTTAAGGCGATAAGATCGCGGGTAAAAAGGATACAAACCTAATGTTTCAATTCCAAAATGGTGCGGTTAAGGCGCTTAGAAATAGCTCGGTATTCTTTTCGGATGTCTTGTTTCAATTCCAAAATGGTGCGGTTAAGGCCCAGAGAATCTTTATCGACGAGTTTCCCGAAAACGGGTTTCAATTCCAAAATGGTGCGGTTAAGGCCATCACCCCCATCACCCTTTATCACGGTGCGATGCAGTTTCAATTCCAAAATGGTGCGGTTAAGGCAAGAACTTGAATTTCATTTTGTCAATGAATCTGGCGGTTTCAATTCCAAAATGGTGCGGTTAAGGCGGCTGTTGAAACAAACGACGAAACCTTAATGATCGATGTTTCAATTCCAAAATGGTGCGGTTAAGGCAAGAAAATCCTGAATTACTCGATAGATATATTGAAGGTTTCAATTCCAAAATGGTGCGGTTAAGGCCTTAAATATCCATGCCACCCAGTTTCAGGGTGAATGTTTCAATTCCAAAATGGTGCGGTTAAGGCTATGGCGTTTGCGGCCATGCTCAAATAAGTATGTCGTTTCAATTCCAAAATGGTGCGGTTAAGGCTCAAAAACCCAGCATCATTTGTATAACTGCTCAAGTTGTTTCAATTCCAAAATGGTGCGGTTAAGGCTCGGAAGTCCAAAATATGAGGCCAGGGGATAGTTCGGTTTCAATTCCAAAATGGTGCGGTTAAGGCGGAGAATCAAAAAAAACTACAAAAGTACAATAGAAAAGTTTCAATTCCAAAATGGTGCGGTTAAGGCAAATTCCAACCCTTGTCTTTCCTCCACCAATGTATTCGTTTCAATTCCAAAATGGTGCGGTTAAGGCACAGCGTTAACTATCGACGAATCAATGCCTGTTAGGTTTCAATTCCAAAATGGTGCGGTTAAGGCCGCGCAATCTTATCGCCTGTAAAATTTCAGTAGTCGTGTTTCAATTCCAAAATGGTGCGGTTAAGGCGCGCATGATCTTAAATATCCATGCCACCCAGTTTCGTTTCAATTCCAAAATGGTGCGGTTAAGGCACCCGATGCCGCAAATTGCTCCCTATAACAAGTAAGGTTTCAATTCCAAAATGGTGCGGTTAAGGCACGAATGAGGGTAGTCTTAGCGTAGGGGTAGGCACGTTTCAATTCCAAAATGGTGCGGTTAAGGCCCAGCATTCGAGACAGACGACGACTACCAGAAAGATGTTTCAATTCCAAAATGGTGCGGTTAAGGCAAGCAGGGGCATTCCGTTTCATCTTGAAACAACAAGGTTTCAATTCCAAAATGGTGCGGTTAAGGCCTTGACCAAAATCTATTTCTGGTGTAAAAGGTTGTTGTTTCAATTCCAAAATGGTGCGGTTAAGGCGCGGTGCTAAATATAGGCGCTTACGCCTATATTGACGTTTCAATTCCAAAATGGTGCGGTTAAGGCCTGTCAAAGACGGGATCGAAGGGTTAGCGAAAACCGTTTCAATTCCAAAATGGTGCGGTTAAGGCCCAACCGGCCTAATTTTTCCGGAATAGGCTATTTGGGTTTCAATTCCAAAATGGTGCGGTTAAGGCCATTAAACCAATCTACAAACACCTCTTCGTCGCGAGTTTCAATTCCAAAATGGTGCGGTTAAGGCTATAATTTGCCCGTTCTTAATGTAAACGGGATATGGTTTCAATTCCAAAATGGTGCGGTTAAGGCACCTTAAAAAATAAGGAGGTGTGTGAAAGATACGGTGGTTTCAATTCCAAAATGGTGCGGTTAAGGCTTATGACAGCGGCCAGCGGAACAGCAGTCCCGGTAGGTTTCAATTCCAAAATGGTGCGGTTAAGGCTTTCATGGAGTGCAAGTAAAAGTCAAAAAATTGTGTGTTTCAATTCCAAAATGGTGCGGTTAAGGCACGAGCGGTTACTCAGCTTCGCTTCTGGGTCTTGAGTTTCAATTCCAAAATGGTGCGGTTAAGGCCGGTAGCGACAGGAATGGCGATTTTTTGTTTACTGAAGTTTCAATTCCAAAATGGTGCGGTTAAGGCTTGGGGGTTTTACCCCCGATGAAGCAGTAAGGTACAGTTTCAATTCCAAAATGGTGCGGTTAAGGCTTTTTGTTGGTTAGTAAATTGCTCATTAGTTCAACCGTTTCAATTCCAAAATGGTGCGGTTAAGGCGCTAAAGGTTCAAAGCCTCTAGCCTTAAAGTTTAATGTTTCAATTCCAAAATGGTGCGGTTAAGGCTCGCTGATCGCGCAGCAAAAACCAGTGTACGTAGTTTTGTTTCAATTCCAAAATGGTGCGGTTAAGGCTTCGCAGCGCAGCCGTTGAAGTAAATACGACGATCATGTTTCAATTCCAAAATGGTGCGGTTAAGGCAACCCCGCCGATGGAGCAACATCGTGCGCGAGCACGAGTTTCAATTCCAAAATGGTGCGGTTAAGGCTTTTTACATACTCCCCGACACCATGCCCATTTTTAAGTTTCAATTCCAAAATGGTGCGGTTAAGGCAGAAAAGACGCTAAGGGCAAGAAGCCAATAGCGTCTTGTTTCAATTCCAAAATGGTGCGGTTAAGGCAATTACTACCAACTAGTATAGTATGAGCCGTTCAAGAGTTTCAATTCCAAAATGGTGCGGTTAAGGCTCTGTAAAAGTCGCCCACCAGATATATAATTTCGTGGTTTCAATTCCAAAATGGTGCGGTTAAGGCTGTGAAACCACCTCCGGACTCATAGGGGTTGTAACGGTTTCAATTCCAAAATGGTGCGGTTAAGGCCTATGAACAGGCGTTTAGAGCTTTGCAAAGAGCCAAGTTTCAATTCCAAAATGGTGCGGTTAAGGCGAGAATCACTTTTGAGATAACCAATCTCATGGCAGTTTCAATTCCAAAATGGTGCGGTTAAGGCTTAATTTTACTTAAAGCGCGTCCCTCGCCTAAAAAAGTTTCAATTCCAAAATGGTGCGGTTAAGGCATCCGCTACCGTTCATTACTCCAATTATGTTGATTTTGTTTCAATTCCAAAATGGTGCGGTTAAGGCCCCAAAACTCCTGCGTCAACTTGCCCCTGTTATTGTTGTTTCAATTCCAAAATGGTGCGGTTAAGGCTCGTTGTAAATATATGTATAAAGCATTAAAAATAAACCAATTGTCAAAGAACATTTTACTGAAAAAAGCTAAAAAAAGCGTCGCTGTGCAATAATACGATTTTCCCGGGAGAACGACGACCTTTTAAGCACCTGATTTTCTGCTTTTTATTATCCGGCTATCTGCAATCCACTGCATAACGCCTCATACTTAAGCGGATCGACGACACGGCCTTATAAAAAATTGTCCACCGATTGGCGTTCGCAGCCGATCACCTGCTTGTCGAGCCAACGCTCGTTGCGGCTACTGAAAATGATGAGGCTGTCGGTGCTTTCATCCATCAACTGGCGCGCCTCATGGATGAGTTCCTTGAGTTTCAGTTCAGTGATGTTGCCTTCAAATACAGAGTTTTGTATCCAATTGAGGTAACGACGGCACAGCCGAAGCATTTTGGCCACGCGCTTTTCTCCCATGTCATAAACCAATATGATGTACACTACCAGTAAATTTTAAAGGGTTTGTAGCTTTCTTCTATTTTCAGGATGTATTTGGCTAGTTTATAACACTCCAGCAATACCAGCCTTTTGTAACTCACCTTTTTGTTGAGGGTGCGGTGTTGAATGGTTTCGCCCAACCGGTCTTCAAATGCCCGGATAAAGATTTTTCGTCCGGCTTCTGTGAGGAAACAGCCATTGAGCCGACGCTCAAAGTGCTTGGCTTGTATTTCCTGCTTGTTGAACAAACGAAACAGAGTTCTGTCCACTAACAAGGGTTTGAATATCTCGGCAATATCGAGAGCCAGGCTATAGCGCCTCGTGCCTGGCTCGTGCAAAAAGCTGATGGTCGGATTGAGTTGGGTATGATACAGCATATCCAAAGCCAGGGTGTAGCACATGGCATTGCCAAATGAGATCAACGCATTGACCTCGTTGGAAGGAGGGTTTTTGTGGCGTCCGTTCATTGGAAAATCGCTGATGATGTGTTCAAACGCCTGATAATACACTTGGCGGCAGTTGCCCTCTATGCCCATAAGGGCCGATACATCCGGCATCTGTTCAATGCTGTTCCGATAAGCCTCTAGTGCTTCGATGAGGTGTTGCAGTTCGCGGCCTCGGTTGTCGTAATACCGCATGTTTTTGAGCATGTTGAAGCTGGCGCCTTCTACCAGATTGCGGGCGATGTGCATGCGCCGGGCGGCTTTCAGATAAGCGCGGGTTTGCTCAACTTGCATTTTGCCAGCCAGCAGGTATTCCTTGGGCTGGAAAGAACCGGTATAGTGTTCGTAATAATCGAAAAAATGCACAGGAATCCCGGCTTTACCCAGGAAATTGAACAAGGCACTATTGGCATCGATACTACCAAAAATGTATAAGGCATCGATGCCTTCGACTGGGAGATAACGCGGCCCTTGCCCTTGCCCCGATTGTTCATCGGCAGGTTGGAATTGTATGGTGTTTTGGCATCGACTCATACGCCCGGGGTTGAACAGGTAATAGTTCTTTTTCATAGGTGCATTCCTTATTGTAGTCTTTCTCCAGAAAAGCAAAAATCGAAGTAAGCGCAACGTTTGCAGATGTTCTTCTTGACCAAATCAGGGCACCTTTCCAGGGCGATAATGCGCTGTACCTCCGCTATCCATAGTGGAATGTCGTGCCGGTCGGCTTCGCTCAGATATACCTCCTCCGTAGCTCTGAGCTTGGGGTATTCCAGCAGGCCATGCGACACAGCAATGCCGTTGCACTCCAATACCCACAGGTAGTATTTGAGCTGCGCCTTGTGGGCATCGTCCCGTTTTCTCGATTTTTTGACCTCTCGCACGATGCCCGCTTTGGGATCATAGTGATCCAGCTTGATGCCTTCTATTTCCAGCGCCTGCCAACGCTCGGCCCGCTGCGGATAGCTGTACTGGTCTATCTGACGCCCCTCAGCCACCAACTCGCTGTGCTGCTCCATATTGATACCCTGGGCAAATAACCACAGCTTGCGGTGACAAATGTATAAGTAGGCGATGTGGGTGCCGGTGGTGTGCATGGGATGTTAATAGTTATATTAGGGGCATATTACAACCAAATTTTACATAATATGCCCCATACCAGTTAGACTATATGCAATTGATTTTCATAATCATACGCGGACATTTGTTCGACCAGATAGATCTCTGCATCTTCCAGTGCGCTTTCATTTTCGGTAGTAGTTATTAAATAGGCAGCTGCGGGTAATGTAATGAAGGTTTTTACTCCATTTAGCGATTCGTCTATAACGGGCTTCGCTTTTTGGTCTTCTGTCAGTTTTGCACGAATGCTACTAGCTATTTTATTGGCATCTTGGCTAACAGCAACGGCTAATGTTTCCATTAAACTAAATGTTCGAGCCTGATTGGAGGTGATTTTCCATTGCAGCAGTGCGGAGGCCAGCGCAGGAATCCAAGCTTTACGAATTTCTGCCGGAGCAATCAGACATGGTCCAAATACATTTTCTCCCTCTGACCAGCCTGATGCCCTGAGATTGGTTTCCGTTTCCGCCGATATTTCCGGTTCAAAAGGGTTGATGCTGACGCAAAAAAGTCGGCGCAAGTCAATGGCAATATCTTGTACGAATAACCCGCTTGCCCTTTTATTATCTGGAATCCACTTACGACTCAGGCTTCTGTCTTTGCCCTCCAGCAAAGCCTGAATCGCTTCTTCGTCCAGAATATTATTATTTTCATCTCTAACAATTATTTCATTGTTAGACCTTTCGCTGCGATCAAAGGAGATATTTTCGCGGTCGGTTCCAGCCAATAAAGGGTGTAAAGCCCGCATAGCAGAAACGGACAAAGGGCTTCTTCGCTTAATGGTTCTCTCCTTTCCTCCTTTTCCAGCCTTCATCCAACCGCCGAACAACTGATCGGCGTGAGCAGGGTTACAAGTTCCAAATACTTCTCCTTCTTTTAGCTCTTTATTCTTTACATCGAATAAAAAGGTAGTAGGCGATCCCGGGGTATTCATGATGCCATTAAGGCTGTCTAATAAAGAGCGTTTAATCTGTTGTCCGCTGGAATAAGGAATAGACCTGCCAAACAGTGGATCGTAATACGTTTTTTGCCCATCTTGTACACAGAATACCGTATGATCGGCCCTTTTTAATGTCCTTAGATAAATAGTATGCATGATCATTTAGGATTTATTGATATTTAAGAAATACGTTCCTGATAAGCAAAGTCAAACTTGAGCAAAAGGCTGAAGTAGCCGAAGTCTTCCTGGCTCATAAAATGTACCCTGTCTCTGAGTTCATTCATCTTTTCCACAATTTCCTGTTCGACCGTTTGATCTTTGACTATTTCTATAAGTGCTTCCAGAAATTCTGTCTTTTTCCGGGTTGCGAATAGTTTTTGTTCGAGCAAATTGGTTCTGTCTCTTTTACTGGCACCTTTTCTGTATTGAATCAGCGCAGAGGCAATATCCCGTGTGTAATCCGAGATCTCTGTTTTATTTTTTGAAATCATAGCAATTAACCAGGTTTTATAAGTTCTAAAAGTGGTGATATTGTCTTGGTCTTTTTTTTGCAAATCGTTGCTTCTCTTTTCAAAGTCGGCATCCGACTCCCCCTTTTTTCGCACTATTTCAGGCTTTAACAACTTGAAATCAGACTCATTGGAATAATATTTAGCCAAGTTTTTGGGTTCCAGCGCTTGCAAGCCTATATTTCCCAATTCGCAAGCTCTTTTGATATGTTTACCAAAAAGTGCTTCAAAGTCTTGCTCGTTGACTTTAAAATTGTCTTCCCCAAAAAGCTTTTGATAGACCTCATGTACTTTTCGCCCGCTCTTTAGTTGGAACGGAATGAAACCTATGGTCTTATTGGTTTGTCCGAGCGAAAACACATAAGCGGTTATTTCCTGTAGCGGAAAGTGGTGGGATAGGCTAAAAAAAAGTTTTGACCAGTCAATGGTATTGACTTCCATCAAATCGCTGCTGATACTAAAAACACCTGCTGTATTGAGTCTGTTAAAATCAAAATCCTCCTGATAATTTTTTCCAAGCCGATACGTCAGCCACTGCCCATTCCAGGTTGTAATTTGGTTAGGGCGCAATCGTTCTAATACTGTATCATTTAGGAAATTGCGATACACCTGCCAGCCTTCAAAGGTAGCATAAGCAATAGCCGGATGGTTGAACAGCAGAGCGTATCCTCCAGCAAGGCCCAAACTGAGTGTGCCACCTATCCAGGAAAGATATATTTCTTCTTCTGTAAGAGGAATTTCAATATCGGTCACCAACCCAGAGGTAGTAGCAAACTCTTTTACCTCAGAAGCTGGATAACCAATAGCGATGCTGGCATCTCTTTCTCCTTTGCTTATTTTTTCATGGAACTGCGCCAAATTAGCCAAACGTTCAGCAGGTTCAAAAAATGGTTTTTTCTTGCTGATACCCTGAACAAAAGGCGAATTTTGTGCCCACATTAAGTATTTTTTGTGGTCAAAGAAAAGTTTGAAGAGCACGTCGTCAAAGAAGGCTCGGGCAGTGTACGAACTATTGTGCCGGATGTTGTATTCGGCTAAAAATGTTTTTCCTACTATTGTTGTAAACATATTTCAACTAAATTGTTGGTTTTCATTAAATTGAACTGTTTTAATCGATTCTTGTATAAATCCCATTGCTTCATCATAAGCATGATCGGGAATTATATAGGGGCAGTTGCCTGCCTCTAGCCTTTCCAAATGTAGTACTGAAAAATACCGCACCGGGATCTCAAGCTCCATTCTTTCTTTGAAATTAGCATTGAGGTATGCGCCAATATCTGTTCGGGTTATACAAACAACGCTGTCTATTTCCAGCAACTCGACTAACCAAGCGCTGCCATTGGTGAGCGGTGAAATAGACCAATGCCCATTATCTTTGAAAACAGCATGTTGTTCTATTTTCAAAAAATCCACTTCTTTAAATACAGTGTCGATTTTTTCCTGCAACGTTGTTTCTTCGAGTATTTCCTCATCAGGTAATACTTCGAAGCTGCTTTGTAAAATGGCTTCATCGTAAGGCCGGGTCTCTTTCTTTCCAATAGGGGGTTTCAGCACATACACCGGCTTGGTTTTTCCGATATTAGCCTGACTCCTCTTCCTGTTAATTCTACCAAATCTCTGAATCATGGCATCCAATGGAGCGCATTCTGTTACCATTAAATCGAAGCTAATGTCCAAACTGACCTCAACAACCTGAGTGGAAACAACGATGCAGGCAGTATCAGAAGTGTTAAACATCTTTGTAGGATGCCCGAACTCGTCTAAACCAATAAGTGCTTTTTCTTTTGATTTTCTATCCTTTCGCTTAAAACGGCTATGCAACAATAAGACAGGCACTCGAGGGTATGTACTTTTTATTTGGCTAAACACATCCTGTGCCGATTTAATAGTATTGCAAACCAATAGCACTTTTTCCTGATTCTCAATGGCTTGTTTTATAACAGGGAAAGCAAAGGGCCAGCTTTCTAGTTTATATATGGAATGCCTATTATAACTCACTAACTCTTGACTGGTAAGCTTAACTTCCAACACCTGCTCCGCCCCTAATAGGTGTTTTATTCTTTGGTATAATGCACTAGGCATGGTAGCTGTACCAATGTGGATTCTACAACCAATATGGTTCAATAATGCTACTAGTTTTAATACAATGGCTTGGGAAATTTTGGAATAGGTATGTACCTCGTCCAATATCACATCACAGCCTTTAAGATCAAGAATCATGGCTTCGAAGCCCTTGCTTGCAAAAACGATTCCGGCAATTTGATACGGCGTTAATACTTTTATGCTGGCACCAATATGTCTTTGCAACACGATGTCCTCTTTGTCACCGTCTTCTTTCTCAATCAGAGACGATGCTGCATGCAGTATTTTGATGTTCAAATTGGGGTTATCCTTTTTTAAGTCGCGTTCTAAGCGGTTGTACATTGCATTGATAGAGGCTTGAAAAGGCAAGGTGTAAAATACCCTGCCCCGGCAACGTCTGAACAAGTAATCTGTTTTGCCTGCTCCAGTGCACGCAACCACTATTGTGTGCGGTTTTTCAGCGTCGCTATCATAGTAAGATAAAGGGTATAAGGGATGCTGTCGATTGAAAAAGTTCAGCTTGGGCAATCCAAAAACATGTTGTAGCTTTTCTTCAGTTTTTGCAATCATGGCTGATGCGAAGTGGTCAGCCCCCATAAGTAAGCCCCTCCAGGAAGAAAAACCTCTTTCATTGTACTTGTTTTCACAAAAGTCTATGGCTTCAAAATAAGCGTTTTCAGCCTCCTGTCTGCTAATAGGTCTTGTGACAATTCCGAAACAAGCCAATATTTCCAAAGCTGGTATTTGCCATGTCTCCCAATTTCCTAAGTGATATTCCAAATTGTCGGGTTCAGCATCATCCAAATCGAGCAGGCCACGCCCTTTTTTATCGTCCTTTATAGATTTGTGATGGGCAACAATCATCTCAAGTAAGTTACTTTTGAATGCTGTTGGCAGTAGCGGCATAAAAAATAAGGAAGCTATTTCGTGGCGAAATGGCTGCGTCGGCTTAATGTCCTTCAACTGTTTTTGGAACACATCATGTGCCTTACCTATATCGTGAAAAATGGCCCCCAATGCTGCCACTCCTACATCATGCCCGGTAAATAGCGCAAATGCTTCAGTAGCCAGCTTAACGTGTAACAAATGGTCATAGAGCGATGTCCATTCCGGCTTACCTTTGGCTTTGATATGTTCGTGTCGGTTCACTTTGTTGACTTTACCGGATGCCCTAATACTTTTAACCATCCATACATGGGTTGTCCATGGTCAAATCGGTTAAAGCCTACCAAGATGGAGCTGTCATTCTGTTCAAACATCAATTCGTATCCAGAAAACCGTTCTTCATCGTTATCGAATGCATCTATAGTGACTTCAATCAATTCTTCTGGCAATAAAATATCCTCATTTCTAGCTAAGCAAATATGTTGACTAAAGGCATTTAGTGCATCTTCCTGCCTTTCAAATGCCAAGTGTAGAACCGGATAAAGAAGAATACTCCTTACTAAAATCGAATATTCCCTAACAGCAGCATTTTTGTTGCCTACTCGTCTGGAATTCCATCCTCTAGGCTGTATTTGCTCTTGTTGGGCTGCCATTTGCGTATAGGACAAGCGATGCCTTTTGATTTTGAAAATATCAAAAGGCATCTTCAGCAATTCCGGAAATAATTTTCGTTCAATGCCCGCAATCATTGAAGGTGTCAAAAATTGTTGACTAAAGACTTCGCTGTCCCTAACGGAAGTCCAGGGCTTTATAAATCCAAAATGCCCCACGTACTTGACAACATGATAATTGTTCATACCGAATTTATTTTATTGCTCCAAAACCGATACCTGTACTATTGCCTATGCCAACTTCCCAAGCGAATGCAATTGCTTCAGGGTCGCCTTCCAAAGCCACAGGACAAAAGGTAGCTTTGTTCTTTATCCCCTTGTAATCCACCAGTGTGGTTTTGGCTTGCGTATATGACTTGTCAAAATGAGCTTGAATAGAAAGTGTTCCTTTTCCCGCTTTTTTCAATTTATGCTTTAATGTTTCAGTCACTAAAACATCGCATAATTCATTTGGTGGGAAGAAATATTTCACTTTGCCTTCATAAGTTCTTTTTATGAGAACAGGGCTATTTAAAAAGAAAGATTCGGTCTCTCTGAAAGTAGGACATTGCTTAATCATCAATTCTTTTACCTTCAAGCCAAAATCAATAACAGGATCTGATTTTATACCAGCTATTACTCTTTTTATTAAATCTGTGTCCGGTGAACTAATGAAAAAAGTACTGCCATTAGGGAAGTTCAAGCCTTCTTTTTGTCCTTTACCGCCACTTAACCAAGACAATGAATACAGGGATAAATGATCGTGAACATCATTTTTGCCGAGCCATTTGTGAAATGCGCCTACCACGTGTTGTTGGTAAGCGTAGGGAATAATTTTTTTATTCGGTGTTGTTTTAAGATATAACCTCATCACATTATATTTTTATTTCCACAAAAACAATTCATCCATCTGCCCCACAAACCTACATCCCTACCCAGGGTGCTCAATACCCCAGCCGGTTAAAAAGGGCATTTTTTTTTCATTTTTTTACGCCAATCCAGTATTGACAGGCATGAACACCTGTATTTTTTTTATACGAGACGGCTATTTCAATGTTTCATTTTTTTACATCTATTCTAGGTAGGGTGCTCAGCCCCCCAGGTAATCACAATTTTTGTTGGAAGATACAGATAGGCTTCCTGCACTGGTTCAATTAAGATTTTGAAAAAACTACAAGTATCCCAATATCCCCTTACTATCCTCCTTAATAAATATCTCAATTTCAGAATGCCTTTTTTTAAGTAAATTGGCAATTCCAGAGGTCGAGACATTACCTACTTTGAGTAATACAATTTTGGCAGGAAACCCTTTTTGTCCTTAAATTGTGTCAAATTAGGTGTCTTTTCTCAAAATATGCAGCCCATACTCCTTTATTCTATTCCACAATGTAACACCTGCACTCCTTCAAGTAAGCTATACCCCTCAAAACCGCATTCGTTTTATTTCATTGCGCAAGTGATTTTTCAGTTCCACAGGCTCTAGCACCTCTACAATTTGGTGATGAAACCCGAGAATAAAATTACTGAGGCCATAAAACCGGTGATTCACCCGGCATTGAAAATCATAAATGCCTTCTTCGGTCGCATCTTCTTGCACATAAGCTTTGGCCAGCGGGAAGCGTTCCACCAGTTCGTTGTAAGCGCCGACCTTCAGGCGCAAGTGCACCATAATTTGTTGGCCATCCACAATTCGAAATGGATCGGTAGCCAATACTTTGTGTTCTGTTTCAAAAACCCAGGGTTGATCCGTAGGGATAATACGTTTTATGCGTGATATACGAAAATGGCGCAATTCCCGCTTATCCACATCAAAAGCTTGTAGGATATCGTCTTCCGCTTTGGCCGCAAAAGGTTCCACCAATCTATCCGACACAACATTGCTATTAGAAGAGCGGTAGTCTGTCAAAATGACCTGTTTTTTTCCTTCCCGCGCCTTTTCCAACAAATTGACTTTGGTCATATAGGGGCGGCGCATATAGCCCTGCTCCTTTTGGAAAAAATCATAGAGCGAAGCCAAGCGCCTTTTCAAAGATTCAAACGCTGGATTACCCGACGCCACCTCATTTAAAGCCTTTAGCAAGCGCAATTGATCGGCTTCAGATAGTTGGAGTAAACTTTTTAGTTCCTCAAATGGGCGATCGGCCTTGAAGCCATAGCGATACTTTTCGTCGTAACTCAAATCGAACCCAGCCAATTTAATGACTTCAAAGTCCTGCTTAATTGTATCCGGATGTACTCCATACTGGTCGGCCAACTCAGCCTTGGTATAACGATAAGGTTGTTCTAATATAGCCCGCATGATCTTTAGTAAGCGAAGTTTATAGCCGTATTCCTGTTCTTTTGCTGCCATGGCATTATCTTTTATCTTTTATAGGTCTATTATATCCGCCTAACAGCACCAAAGCCCATCGCATTCTCGCCGCCAAAGCCGGCCAGCATGCCCAAGCGGATGTATTCCGGCGGCGCGGTGAGTTCAAAATCGTAGAGATAGCCGATGATTTTGGTTTCTTCGGCGGTAAAAGCCTTGATGCGGATGCCCCGCTTTTTGGGTTTTCCCGACAAGAGTTGAAAAGAGAGCGGCTCTGTTGAAGCGGCCGCTGAAATCAAGCCGTGTTCGAGTGCCGTTTGGTATTTGTCGCTCAGGTTTTTCAGGAAAAAATCAGCGTAGTTGGCATCGGCGGGATCCAGGTATTTGTGGCGCAGCCGCCCTTTGTCATTGATCGTTGGCTCGCTGACCAGTATCGGTGAAGTAGCGCGCAAGCGCACACAAGTATCATCAATTTCCACCTTGGGCATCATCTGCACCATTGAAACCGATAATTCTACCTGACTGATGCGGTCTCCGAGGGTGAGCATCTGTTGGTCGAACAAGGCCATAATCATATCCTGCGCCGCCTGATCCACCAAAAAGGAAAGGACAAAGGAAATTTCCGTGCTGTATATTTTCATCCGGTCGCCTTGTATTTCAAAGCGGGGTGGAATAAACAGGTTGGAAAAGGTAAACAGCTTGAAGCGCTTCGAGCCAGAATGATACCCCTTCTCGTGTAGGAAAGCACCAAATTCAGAATTGCTATTGCTGATGAGCCGATAAATCCAGGCGCTTAGCTCGTATTGATACGATAAAGGCAATAATTGCCCCGGTTGTTTGACTTCAAAGATAATTTTAAATTGCATCGCTTTTCATCCGGTTTATTATGGCGTGTAGCCAACTACTACAAAAGTCTTGATGGACAGAATTCGTACAAATGTAAAAGAGCCATGCTAATATAAAACTTTTTTCCATTACTGATTAGAATTGCCTAATTTCGTTGAGCATTAACACCAATCTGCGGCAATATCCCCTGGGACTTGTCCAGAATGGATGATTGATACAGCATATGCTAGTTGTCAACACTTACCCACAAATCGTTAATATAGAAGAATTGGAAGCCAAGCTGCGCTTCCAGAAAGACCCCTTTCAGCGCCTGATTTTGTTGGACAAACTGGCCGGGCATTGTGCTTATACCGATATTACCCGCGCCAAAGCCCTCTTGCAAGAGTTGGATGGCATCCTCCACCAATTTCCCAACCCGGACATCCGCCTCAATTACCACCTCAACACCGCTACCATTGAAAACCAGCTCTACCAATTTGCGGAAGCGGAAAGACATTTCCTGGAGGCCATCGAGCTGATCGAAGAGCGGGGTACGGTCAAGCAGCAGGCAGAAGTATATATCGACTACGCCGGTACTTGTATGAATCAGGAAAACATGGAAGCGGCCATGGAGTTTCTGGACAAGGCTTCCCGATTGCTGAAAAACTTCCCGGATGAGCGCCTATTGGCCCGCATCACCTGCCGGGAGGGCTTCCTCAACCTGCACTACAGCAACTACTCCAAAGCCATTGAACTGCTCTTAGAAGCCGATAAGAACATCACCACTATGGGTCAGGTGCTGGAACTCAAGGACTACTATTTCCTCACCCTCATCCATTCGGGACTCGGCAAAATATACGAGCGCAACGACGATGCCCAGAAAAGCGTACGCGCCTATTTGAATGTGGTCAACATGTGCGAAGCCATGGGCATGCGCAGCCGCCTGTCATGGCACTACCTCAATGTGGGCATCAGCTCGATGGCCGTCAACGATCAGGAAAAGGCCGAGCAATATTTCCAAAAGGCACTGGATGTATCCGACGACAGCAGCGAATTTACCCGCGCCAGTGCTTATGCCAACCTGGGGTTTTGCTATCATGCCAAGGGCAAGTTTGAGGAAGCCTTATCGCTCTTTGACCAAGCGGAGGAGCTATACCTGTCCAATTCCGAGAAAGATTACTACAATTTCTCCACGATTGCCTCTTGGCGGGGGCGGGTATATCGCGATTTGGGGGAAGACCGGGTGGCACTGGAAAATTTTTTACAAGCCTTTGAGTATGCCGATCTCGGCGAGGAGTACAAATTGCTGGCCGTGATCTGCAGCGACATGGCGCAGTTGTATGCCGACCAGGAAGACTACCGAAATGCCTACGAATACCAGTGCCTGCACGACAAATACAACAGTTTTTACAACCAGCAGGTGGACAAGCGCCGCCAATTGGAATTGGAAATCAAATACGAAGCGGAAAAGAAAAAACAGGAAATGGAGTTGTTTCGCCTCCAGGCTACCCGTTTGCAACTCAAGGCCCTGCGCGCGCAGATGAATCCGCATTTCATGTACAATGCGCTCAATGCCATCCAAAATTTCATCACCTCCCACGAGGTCAGCGCCGCTTCCAAATTTCTCGCCAAATTCGCCCAATTGATGCGCCAAAGCCTGGAGTATTCCGATCTGGAAATCATTTCGCTGGAAAAGGAGATTGAATTCCTGCGCGATTACCTTTATATCAATGAAAAGCTGCGTTTTGAAGACCGGCTTCAATACGAAATCGTGGTGGACGACGAAATCGAGGAAGACATCCTGGGTGTACCCACCATGATCATTCAACCCTATGTGGAAAACGCCATTGAGCACGGCCTGCGCACCAAAACGGATGGCCTGATCAAAGTCCATTTTTTCCTACACGATGAGGATACGATATTGTGTATTGTAGAAGACAACGGCATTGGGCGCAAAAAAGCCAGCTTACAGCGCCTCCAAAACCCTGAGTTTCAAAACCATCGCTCCCGAGGTACGGCCATTACAGAAAAACGCTTGGAAATCCTGCACAACTCCCGGGAAAAAGACATGTTCGTAAAAACCATCGACCTGAGCCACCCCGAAACGGGCGAAGCTTCCGGCACCCGCGTCGAAATCAAGATTCCCATTATGGAAATACAGGTCAAATAGGCCGCAAAATTTATTTTTTGCCGTTTCCTAATTCATTTCCACCATTCCACCCTTAGGTTAGGCCATAGGCAAAAATGCCCTTTTTGAAGCCCTAAAAAGGACTATCTTGCACACAGTTTTCTCATAGTATGTTTGTTTGAACCTCCTGCACCCTTCTTTTAGGTGCAGGTTTTTTTTTGTCCAAAATCGAGTGCCAAGCTCCATTTTTTAATTACCTCCGCCTTTTCCTAAAAAAGAACAACCATATCATCAATCGCATACCCCGTATCGTAAAAGAGTATAAATCGGTAGATGCATAAACGTACTTTTGAGTTGTGTAGTTTTCTCATAGTATGTTAGTGCTCCTACATCCGATACGCCTCCCCTGATGTAGGAGTTTTTTTTTATAATACACTCTTTCTCTTCCCATTTCGATGTACGATTTGGCTTAATGCTAATGCTAGGCTCTCCCGCCCGGACTGCATCCGGTCGGGCAGGGAGTATTCGACGGCTTGGCTTAAAGCTAGGCTTTTGAGCAACTGAGGACTAAGCTAAAGCTAGACTCTCCCGCCCGGACTGCATCCGGTCGGGCAAGGAGTATTCGACTGCTTGGCTTAAAGCTAGGCTTTTCCCGCCCGGGCTGCACCCGGTCGGGCAGGGAGTATTCGACGGCTTGGCTTAAAGCTAGGCTTTTCCAGCCCGGATTGCATCCGGTCGGGCAGGGAATATTTGAGGTGTGAGCATGGCGGGGCTAGCTACTCACCCTCACTCTCACCCTCACTCTCACTCTCACCCTCACCCAACTTCTTCTTAGTGCCTTCCCGCCCGGCCTGTCCGAATGGA
>CALMIR010000104.1 GCA_937864265.1 uncultured Saprospirales bacterium
CCCCGTCCGATCCCGCGAAAAAAGTGGGAGAAGACGGGCAAGCCGCGCCAAGCCTAGCCACACTTATCCACTACCCATCCACCCGACATCACCTCATCTGTTCCAACATGGTCAAAATGCGCTTGGCTTTGGTGTCGGCAGTTTTGGCCTCATAAATCCAGTCCAGATAAGCCTTTTTTTCACCATTGCTTAAAGCAAGAAAGTTTTGAAGGCTAGATGGTGGTTCCTGCTCGAAGCAGTCCAGTATTTCGGCGGGGATTTCAACGGAAGAATGATCGGCATACAGGATGACCCGGACGTAGTCGCCTGCTTCTTTGCCTATTTTTTTGCGGATCGCGGCCTTAACAGGCAAAAAAAGCTGCCCGTTGCCCATTGGCATCAGTTTGTATTGCTTGAGCTCGAAGCCATCAATACTACCTTTTACTTGTACCCACCCAAAGGGATTGTTCTTGTTTTGGAGAATTTCCGGTATGGCTGCATACGTCCAACCGCCCTTGCCGGGAAATTTTTGCAGGAGGTATTCTTGGTTGACGAGTGGCTGTTCATTTGCCATAAGCGGAAGTGTAAGGAGTCAAGCCTTTTCCAAGCTCAACTCCTTCCAATAGAAAAGATTATTCCTGCGTACAGGTTTCGGCGTGCTCATATACGTGGATATCAAAATCAGACCACTTGAACTTTTCGTATTGCTTCATAAACTCCGGACAGTCCTTGTAAAGCAATTCAAACGTCTCGTCGTAATTTTTCTTCTTCAACAGGAAAGCCGTGTCGCCGTTTTTGGACACGTAATAAGATTTGTCATCGCCTCCCGCCATAGTAATGCCGCCAATACCAACAGAAGTCGTTTCCTGCGCATAAGGGTCGTGATACACTTTGATGCTACCGCAAAAAGCGGGGTTTAGCAATTGCAACAATAAGGTTTCCTTGCCTTTTTTAAGCATCACTTCCGCTTGTTCGAAGAAAACGTAGCCTTCTTTGATGTACTCCTGGTTGATGTTTTCGCCTTGATTCCACTTTTGAGCGTCATAAGCCTTGTCAAGTGTCGTTGATAATTTATCAAAGCCACTGGGTGGCAGGTACATGTGCTTGATTTGCTCCGGCGTCAAGGTCTTCTTTTTGCCGCTTTCGTCCTTTACCTCTATTTCCGCTATCAAACCTTTCTGACGCTTGACCTTATCCACATACGCAGAAAGTTCTGTCCCGTCTTGCAGGGTGAAATAGGCGATTTTTTTGTGGGAAAAGCCATCTGCTGGCGTGGTAAATTTTTGGGCAAATGTCAAATTGGCCATCAAAAAGCACATGACCAGCAAAGAAAATTTTACAATGCTTTGTTTCATTGGTTAAAAAATTATTTGGTTGAAAAATAAAATACTCGATCTAAGGCAAGCGCTCTACTTGCATGCGCACCTTCACTTCGCCCGGCAATTCCACTTCCTCGCCCTCCTTTTGCTCGACCGTTGCTTGCAAATGCTCAGTCAATGTTTCTTTTTGGATGTAATCGCTGAAGTGTTGAAGAGCTGCCTCCAATGCGGGATGCTTTTCAATGCGCACTTTGATCTTGTCGGTTACCTCAAAATCCTGGTCTTTCCGTATATTCTGGATGCGGTTGACAATATCGCGGGCCATGCCTTCTGCTTCCAGCATTTCATTTAGAGAAATATCCAGCGCAACGGTCAGATCGCGGTCAGAAGCCACGAGCCAGCCCGGAATGTCTTCGGTTTGGATTTCAAAATCCTCCAGTGTCAGGTCGAAACTTTCTCCATTTACTTGTAGTGTAAACTGGCCTTCTTTTTCGATCTGATTGATCTCAGCCTGCGATAAACCGCCGATCACCTTGCCGGCCTCCACCATCGCCTTGCCGAGGCGTTTGCCCAATGTTTTGAAATTGGGCTTGGCTTTTTTCTTGATGATGCCGCTGGTATCGGTCACGTATTCCACTTCCTTGACATTAACTTCGGTCATGATCAGATCCTTCACACCTTCCACTTGCTCTTGAAAGCTGGCATCCAATACGGGCAGTAAAATGCGTTGCAAAGGCTGCCGCACTCGGATTTTTTCTTTTTTCCGCAAGGATAATACGAGAGAAGAAATGCGTTGAGCATAGTCCATGCGTTCTTCCAGAGCAGCATCAATTAAAGCTTGATCTACCTTTGGCATGATGCTCAGGTGTACGGATTCGTGCTTAGTTTGGCCTTTTGCGGAGCCAGCATGCAGGTTTTGGTACAACCAATCGGCAAAAAAGGGCGCAACGGGCGCCATCAATTGGGCGCACACCATCAGACATTCGTATAAAGTTTCAAAAGCAGCCCTTTTGTCGGAGGACATTTCTGTTTTCCAAAAACGGCGACGGGATAAGCGCACGTACCAGTTGCTCAGGTGGTCATTGACAAAAGTATCGATGGCACGCGCTGCCTTGGTAGGCTCATAATCGGCATAGACAGCCACTACCTCGTTTACCAGGCTATACAATTTGGAGATCACCCAACGGTCTATTTCTGGTCGCTCCTGAACGGGTGTTTCGGCTTGGGCATCAACCGAAAAGCCATCCACATTGGCATAAATAGCGAAAAAATTATAGGTATTGAACAAGGTGCCAAAGAATTTGCGCTGCGCCTCTTCCACGCCTTTCAGGTCAAATTTGAGGTTGTCCCAGGGGTTGGCATTGGAAATCATATACCAACGGGTCGCATCCGCGCCATACTTTTCTAAGGTCGTAAACGGATTCACGACATTGCCCTTTGTCTTGGACATTTTGTTGCCATCTGCATCCAGCACCAGCCCATTGGAAACCACATTCTTAAAAGAAACCTGATCGAAAACCATCGTGGCAATGGCGTGCAAGGTATAAAACCAGCCCCGCGTCTGATCCACACCTTCTGCGATGAAATCGGCAGGGAAGTTGTTTTTAAACACTTCCTGATTTTCAAATGGATAGTGCCATTGGGCATAAGGCATGGAACCGGAGTCGAACCAAACGTCGATCAGATCCAGTTCTCGGCGCATGGGTTGTCCGTTCTCAGCTACCAGAATCACATCATCGATATAAGGGCGGTGCATGTCGGGTGGTAGCGTTTGCGACAATCCCAGCGCCTGATTGGCCTTTTCAATTTCTACTTGTAGTTCTTCCAGCGAGCCGATGCATTTTTCGTATTGCTGATCCTCGCTGCGCCAGATCGGCAGCGGCACGCCCCAGTAGCGGGAACGAGACAGATTCCAGTCTTGCAGGTTTTCCAGCCATTTGCCAAAACGCCCTTCGCCGGTGGACTTGGGCTTCCAGTTGATGGTTTGGTTGAGTTCGAACATCCGTTCCTTGGCCGCAGTCGCTTTGACGAACCAACTGTCCAGCGGGTAATACAAGACGGGCTTGTCGGTGCGCCAACAGTGTGGATAATTGTGTTCGTATTTGGCGACATTAAAAGCCTTGTTCTCCTGCTTGAGTTTGACGGCTATGTCCACATCGGGGTTCACCCAATCTGCTTCGTCCTTGTAATTCTTCACGTAGCGTCCGGCGAATTCGCCCATCTCCGGGGTAAATTTACCGGTGTTGTCCACCAGAGTCAAGGCCCCTACCCCATTTTGGCGGGCTACCCGCATGTCGTCAGCGCCAAAGCTGGGCGCAATGTGCACAATACCCGTGCCATCTTCTGTGGACACAAAATCGCCCTTAAGCACTCGGAAGGCATCGCCGCTTTCCGGCTGGGCATAAGGCAATAGCTGCTCATAACGCAGGCCATCCAGTGCTTCGCCCGGATATTCGCCTACTATTCGAAAAGGCAGTAGTTTATCTCCAACCTGGTACGCATCCATAGGTGCTTCGGCTCCTTCAGATTTGAACCATTGTCCCAATAAGTCTTTGGCCAATATCACGCTGATGGGCATTCCCGTGTAGCGATTGAAGGTGCGCACTTTGGCGTAGGTAATTTTTGCGCCTACTGCCAAGGCCGTATTGGAGGGCAGGGTCCAAGGGGTAGTCGTCCAAGCTAGGAAGCGCAGGTCTTCATCCGGGCTTTCAAATAAGAAGGCCGATGACGCATTATAAATGGCCTTGAACTGCGCCACAATGGTAGTATCTTTCACCTCCTTATAGGTGCCTGGCATATTCAATTCGTGGCTACTCAAGCCCGTACCTGCTGCCGGAGAATAAGGCTGTATGGTATAGCCTTTGTATAAAAGTCCCTTATCGTACAACTGGCGGAGCAACCACCAGACCGATTCGATGTAGTTGTTTTCAAAAGTGATGTAGGGATTTTCCAGGTCCACCCAATAGCCCATGATGCGGGTGAGTTCGTCCCAACGATCTTTATAACGCATGACCGTTTCGCGACAGCGGCGGTTGTACTCCTCTACAGTAATCGACTTGCCGATGTCTTCTTTGGTGATGCCCAGTTCTTTTTCTACATTCAATTCGATGGGCAGGCCATGCGTATCCCAGCCGCCTTTGCGCTCCACCCGTTTGCCCAGCATGGTATGAAAACGGCAAAAAATATCTTTTACCGTACGGGCCATCACGTGGTGGATGCCGGGCATGCCGTTAGCAGATGGCGGCCCTTCGTAAAATACAAAGCTTTGGTCTTTTGGCCGCTGGTCAATACTTTTTTCAAAAATTTTTGCCTGCTGCCAGAATTGGAGTATTTCGCGGTCTATTTGGGGCAGATCCAGGTTTTTGAACTCTTTGTACATGGTTTATTTTCCTGTTTTTCTTCGCCTTGCTACATAAGGCGACAAATATATAAATTAAAAAGCTCCGGCAAATGTTAACCTGCCGGAGCTTTTTGGATTTGCAATACGTGACCCTTTCAACCCGGCAGTGCGCTGTTGATAATGATAATACCAATAATATTGCTCATCCGTATGATCACAAGCTTCATTTTTTTGTGATGGGACAAAGAAAGGGATTTTGAAAGGGATGCGGAAATAAATAGCCGTTTTTTTTATTTTTGCCCGAAAGTATTATTACAGCTATATGATTCAACGCATACAATCGATATTCCTGCTATTGGCGGGAGCTGCTTCACTTAGCCTGTTTGGGCTGCCATTTGCTACCACACCGCAAGTGGTGCAAGGTTCTACCCTGTTTGCCGATGCCGCCTACCGGGTACAGGATCAGGTCGGATTGATGGTATTGTTTGGTTTGGCGGGTGTCTTGGCTATTGGGGGGATATTTTTGTATAAAAACCGGGCTTTACAGATGCGCTTGAGCATCTTTTCCATTATAGCCACCGTTTTGGCCATCACGTTTGGTATCATTTACTTCATGCAAAATAGCCAGGACATTGGAAATACCGCCGTTAACGATGGTTTGGGACTTTATTTTCCTGTTGCTGCCTTGGTGTTTGCCCTCTTAGCTTATCGCTTTATTAGTAAGGATGATAAGTTGGTGAAGTCCATGGATCGGTTGAGGTAAGTGGTGGTTAGTACATGGTGGTTGGTGCCGGGCGGCACAAGCTCAAAGCGAAGCAAGAATCTAACAGCTATCGTCTAACATCAATAATAGAATTTTCCAAATGAACAAAACCTATTTCTTGCTCTTATTAGGGGTTCTATGTTTTACTTATTGTAAAAACGAACAAGCCAACGCAGCTGAACAGATTGTAGGCCAGTGGTCGCTTCAAGAGGCGACCCGCGACGGAGAGCCTACTTCTTTGCTGAGTGAATTGTATTTCCACTTCACAAGCGATGGCCAGATGGAAACCAACCTGCCTGTCGCCCCAGGGAAAGCTACTTATTTACTGGAAGGAAAAAAAATCATGCAAAAGGGAGAAAATGGCGCAGTGGAATACACGATCCAAAGTATCAGCGATTCTGTGCTGATTTTGGCTATAGAATTGAAAGATACGCCTTTCCGCTTTTTGTTGAAACGCAACAACCAATAACGGCAAGCCTTATGAATTATGAAAACCTGTTACTCCAAGAGGAAAATGGCCACCTGATTGTCACCATCAATCGGGAAAAGGCCATGAATGCGCTGAATACTCAAACGATGCTGGAACTGCAGCACCTGTTTGGCGTGGATTTGCCAAAACGCGATGACATTCACGGCGTGGTGCTGACAGGCGCAGGTGATCGGGCTTTTGTCGCTGGAGCCGACATCAAAGAGTTTTTGGCGCTCGACGCTGGGAAAGGCCAGGAAATGGCGCAGCGCGGACAGGATATTTTCTTCCTCATTGAGCGTTTTCACAAACCGGTGATCGCTGCCGTCAATGGCTTTGCCTTGGGCGGCGGTTGTGAGTTGGCGATGGCTTGCCATTTGAGGGTGGCTGCTGAAAATGCACGTTTTGGACAGCCGGAGGTCAACTTAGGCATCATACCGGGCTACGGCGGCACACAGCGGTTGATACAATATATTGGCAAGAGCAAAGCGTTAGAGTTAATTATGACGGGCGACATGCTGGAGGCCCAAGAAGCTTGGCGCTTGGGCTTGGTCAATCACGTAGTACCTGCCGGAGAGGTACTGGCGAAATCGCTGGAACTCTTGAATAAAATTGCAACCAAAGGCCCAGTCGCCATTGCCAAGGTGATCGAGGCGGTGAATGCCTATTTTCAATTCGACGAAGATGGTTTTGCCCGTGAAGTCACTGCTTTCGGCGAAACAACGGGTACGGATGATTTTAAGGAAGGCGCCGGCGCATTTATTGAAAAACGGAAAGCGAATTTCAAGGGAAAGTAACCCCAACCTTCTACCCTCAAATACGCAATCCTCATACACTCAAAACCCAAGAAACATGAAACAGCACTCTGCTTCATTGCTTTGTCTTACCTTAACCTGCTGCCTGCCTACGCTAAGCGGGCAAGACTTCTCTGGCCTTTGGGATGGCTACTTAGTGCAGGACGGTTCGGAGGAAAAATATACTTACCAGCTCGATTTAGATCAAACTGGCGATGCGCTTATTGGCACCTCTTACTCGGTATCGCCCGATGGCAAATCCTATGCTCGTTTTGAAATAACGGGGTATATACAAGGCACCCAACTGGTGCTCCAGGAAATCAAGCAACTGGAGCCTAAAAGTCCCTGGTGCTTGAAAAATCTTGTACTCGACTGGGAAAAGGATCACCTCAAAGAGTGGGTTACCGGTACCTGGCGCGCCGATGGTTGTGTGCCCGGCATCTCGTATCTAGTGCGCCAAAAAGGCAGCACTGGTCATACCTTCACGGAAAAAGCGTCAACGCCAGGCATAGAAGGCAAGTGGGTAGGTACTTTGAGCCAATCGGATCGCGACTACGGCTTTTATTTCACGGTGGATGTTCAGGCAAAAGACAAAGGACAGTCTTATATCGTGTCTGAGGCCAACGGCGGCAGCGCCACGATGCACCTAAACTGGACGTACGAAAGCAAAGCCAAAGTATTTCAATTTACGGAAGTGGACATCCTGAATAAAACCGACCCTAAATGGCGCTGGTGCATCAAATCGGGAACGCTCCGCTATCGAGAGGAAAAAAACCGCTTGGTGCTAGAAGGAGAATGGAGCGGCTATATAGAAGGCTATACGATGGAAACAGGCTCCTGCGCAAGCGGTTCACTTTATTTGGAAAAACCCTTGCCCAGCCAGGAGGCACTGCAAAGCGCGGCTGCCGTCAATACGCCATACGAGTCTGAGTCGAAGCGCAAGGTAGAAGTAGTGCGGGTGCTCGAGGTGAAAAGTCCGAACATCAAAATAAAGGTATGGGACAACGGTACGGTTGATGGCGACGTGGCCACCCTTTTCCTGAATGGCTCCCGCATTTTGAATCAACACCGGGTAACCAAACACCGCATGGCCATCCCCGTAAAACTGGAACAGGAGAACAACTTTCTCATCCTGCACGCGGAGGACTTAGGGGATATTTCCCCCAATACTGTTGCCGTTTCTGTCGATGATGGGGAGCGAGAACAAATCATCATTCTCAGCTCCAACTTGAATGAAAGCGGTGCGGTGATGATCCGGCAGTTCAAATTTTGAAAGCTTCCGGTTACTTATCCTGATTTTCCTTTTCCCGCATTTCGATGATTTTATCGATCACTTCTTCCAATTGATCGCCACCGAGGCGTTTGGATAAAATCTCCTTATTGCGGTCGAGTACATATATTTGCGGGGTGGTCTTTATATTGTACAAGGTCATGAAGCGAGAGCGGTGATAAGGATCCACCAAATGCAGCCAATCGCCGATTTCATTTTCGTCGATGTATTTCCAGCAGTCGGGCAGCTCATCGCTGAATTTGGCGCATATCGCCACCACTTTTACCCCTTTGTCTTTGAATTTTTCATAAAACGCCTTGATTTCCGGCGTTGTTTTCTTGCAGTGGCCACAGTCGTAACGCCAAAAATAGAGCACGGTGTATTCCGCGTCCACTTCGTGCAAGCGCACAGCTTGTCCATCGCGGGTTTGCAGTTGGATATCTGGTGCGATTTTGCCGATGAGCAAGGGCTTGAGCGCCTTCGCATTGTCAATGATTTTATTGAGTTGTTCTTCTTCCGTCCAGGGCGCTTGTCCGGTAGCATAGTATTTTTCCACTAGGTGTACATACACGGCGTCCATGCCAACGATGTTGGATCGGGCGTAAAATCCGAGAAAATGGATGAGGTAAAATTTGAAGGTCTCTTCGGCAGGCTTCATTTTTTCCAGCACCTCATCAATGGTTTTTGAAATGGTATCGGGGTGTTGAATCACCATTTTTTGGACGTACTGATCTACCTTTTGGAAGAGGAAAGGCGTGCGCAACATGCAGGGGTTCTCCAAGTCCAAGTTGTCGAAATAGTGGGCCTTGGAATAGAGCCAGCGCTTCATTTGCAGCTCTTTTTCATCCTGTTCGTCAAATTCTGGCAACTCCGTGGGCAAATTGGCTTTGACAATCAGCGATGTGAGGGTATTGGGGTATTTGTGGATGAGATCGGCCTGAAAAGTTTTTACTTTCTCGTCAATCGCGTTCCGCTCCTCGGTCAGTTTTTCTTTTTTCTTTTCATTTTCCTCTTTATCCAGCAATTCTTGTAGCCGGGTAGCTTCTGTTTTCTGGTCTTCCAGAAAGTGGATGTATTTATAAAACAGCTCATTGTCAGGTGCCTGGGTAAAATGCGGGTCTTTTCCCGGATCGGCGGCATTGGTATGTGCGCTAAAATGCTGTTCTTGCTCCGTCAGCAAAATCTGAAAATAGCGGTTGTCGGGAGGAAGGATGATCAAGTAAACACCGCATTCTTTGGGTTCGTCGCCCTGAAAATGAAAGATTCCTTTTGAATCGGCTACCACGGTATCCAGCAAATATTGTTTATCGCCGTAATGCTGGCCTAAAAAAAGCTGCTCCTGGTCATAACCTTCCAGTTGCACTTGGATGTGATACCCTGTTTCTGATTGGCCTGCCAGTAAGGTACAGGTAAATAAGACGAGAACTAAACTGGTAAATACCTTCATTAGTTGTGATTTTATAGTTCTTTGACGAATGGCGTGATTGGAGTCACGTTTTGTCAAAGAAGGGATTTTTTCATAAACGTCGCAAATATCCATAGATTTTAAGTTTTGGGAAAATTTTTGTGCCAAAAGCACCTGATCTAAGCCCATTTCGAGCTTTTGCTTGGTGCCACTTATGCTGTTAAAACCAAATCATAAGGCCAATGCGGACTAAACAGGCAAGCATATTTTTTTGCAATAATTTTGAAAATGTGACATATAAAAATTCGCAGTATTAAAAAATAAATCTAATTTTACCATGTCACAGAGCAAATAAACACAGTTGAATGAAAAACCTAATCGAAATTTCACGAATCGTTACCAAACGGAAAGTCAAAAAAATTGAAATTTTCGATGAACTTTCTTTGCGACACAAGAACAGTAAGTTCAACGAGTTTTACGAAGCACTTAGGGACAACAAGTACAAAAACGACCGGGAAGCCGCCAACGCCCTTTACAATTGTAGTCCCACTGCCGCCAAGTATCGCCAACTTAAATCGCGCTTCAGAAAGCGCCTGCTCAATACACTTTTTTTCCTGGACATCAACGCGCCATCTGTCCCAAACTACGAAAAAGGCTACTATCACTGCAACCGGGAATGGGCAGTAATCAAGATTTTACTGTCCCAAAACGCCAATAATGCGGCGGCTTACCTCGCCAGCCAGTTGCTGACGGTTTCACTAAAATTTCGCTTTGCCGACCTGATAGTCAACTGTGCCCGAATATTGCGCGACCACGCAGCAGAGGAAGCCAACGAGCGGGACTATGAAATCTACGACAACCACATCAAACACTTCTCCCAAGTACTGGAAGCGGAAATTCGATCGGAAGAATTTCTGCAACGCGTAGTGATGAACTGCGAAAAGCCTGTCACAAAGTCGCACAACCTCCGGGAAAAAATAGACTCTTACTGCGAGGCGCTGGTCAGCCTTTCTGAGCAATTCGACTCCCCAGTTGTCTTTTTCAACATGTATTTCGTGTGGATTTACCGCTATGAGATGTTGCAAGACTTTGAAGCAATGCTGGAAGTTTGTGAACAAGGCGATTTGTACATCGCCAATAACACGCTCTTTGAACAAGAAGACAAAAAGGTCTTTTTTCAAATCAAAAAAATGTCGGCCTACCTGCATTTGCAAAACTACCGCGACGGGCGAGCCAATGCAGAGAAGAGTCTTAAAACTTTTACGGAAGGTTCCGATTATTGGTTTCAGTTCATGGAATATTATTTCCTGTTGGCCATGCATACCGAAAACTACATCCACGCTGTAGCCATCTTCAGCACGGTCAACGAACACCCGAAATTCAAAAAACTGGACCCGATTAGCAAAGAAAAATGGTATGTATTTGAAGCTTATCTTCACTTTCTGGTAGAAAGTGACGGCAAACAAAATAGGGTGCTGCAAATGAAAGCCAGCAGTGATTTCAAAGTGAACCGTTTTTTAATGGAAACTTTTGCCAATACCAAAGACGAAGTCATATTTACGATACTCCTATCCATTTTACAGATTCTGTTTCTACTGGAACGCCGCAACCTGAGTGGTCTTTCCGAAAAGGTAGAGCGCCTGAAAAAGTTATCTACGCGCCTCGTGCGCAAGGAGGAATATTATCGCCCGGTGCAGTTTATTCGTTTGTTGCACCAACTCCACAAAGTGGACTTCCAGTCCGAAGACATGGCCAACCTCAACAAATACCTCAATGCACTGGCCGAGCATCCTTTCTTTTATCAGGGCAAAGTCAGCGACCTGGAAGTGATCCCCTATGAAAAATTATGGCGGCGCATTCTCGCGTATTTTAACTAAGTTCGCAGCCAAAAAGGAATGGCTCAGCAGATCATCATCGCCATTGACGGTTTTTCTTCCTGCGGAAAAAGTACCCTCGCTAAAGCGCTCGCCAAAGCTTTGAACTATACCTATATAGATTCTGGTGCCATGTACCGGGCAGTGACGCTGCATTTCCTGCGCCATCAAGTGGACATTGCCGACGAGCAGGCCATTGCCGAAGCCCTACAAGCCATTCACATCCGCTTCGATGCCAGCAATCATACCTTACTTAGAGGTGAAAACGTAGAAAAAGAAATCCGGGAGATGCGTGTATCCAACTGGGTAAGCGAGGTTTCGGCACTCTCACAAGTGCGTCGTGCTATGGTGCACCAGCAACAGGAGATGGGGCAGGGAAAAGGCATCGTCATGGATGGCCGCGACATCGGGACGGTCGTTTTTCCTGGGGCAGAGCTCAAAATTTTCCTAACAGCCAGCCCAGAAGTGCGCGCCCAACGCCGCTATCAGGAGTACCTACAAAAAGGAATCCCAATCAGCATGGAAGAGGTGGCGAGCAACCTGACAAAAAGGGACGAAATAGACTCCACCCGTAGCGATAGCCCGCTGCGGCAAGCTGAAGATGCGGTAGTCATCGATAATACCCATTTGGCGCCGGCTGAACAATTGGATTTGGCACTGGCACTGGTACAGGAAAGGATGGGTTAAGTTTTTCAGATAGTGCCCCGTTGGAGCTGCTAGTTGAGCGATTTATGGGCAACTCTGCTAGAGTCTTGGAGCTTGTGCTAAAACAAAAAGGTCTGTTAGAAATGCCTTTTAGCTTACGTATTGCCCCTTATCTGACTTAAAAATAGCCTCCCAAACGCAGAAAAATTAACTTTCCGATTTTGTCCTTACCCTAGCGGGCTAAACGATTCATTTCAAATGTGTCTGCTAGGGTAAGGACTTTGATAAATTGGGAAGTCATTTTTTGCACACTACTTAGTAGAAAAGAACTATCTTGAGCCGATTTTGAATACTTACTTTCTCTGAAAAGCCTGTCTCCATCCTGCACTTTTGATAAAAACAGGAACTTGTTTTGCCAATAATAAACAACCTATATCAACGATTTATGAAACTACTAGCAACTATTAGCGATCCTGTTTTTGAAGGTGGAATAGACTATTCTGCGATCGATCGCTTTTTCTTGAAGCTGATCCGGGATGAAAGAGATCTGCCATTCATTTATTTGACACTCAAGATCAGCTTTATCATGATTCCCATAGGGTTGGGGATGTATTTCACGTCTGGCTGGCTGTTTGCCTTGTTGGCTGTCAGTTATTTTTTAGTCAATAACTTTGTTTTCAAAGGCCCTTTTGGCCTGATGTTGCATTGCACGAGCCATCGAAAGTGGTTCAAGCCGGAATACGAGTGGTTCAATAAATACCTGCCTTGGATTGTTGGCCCATTTTTCGGCCAATCGCCCGAAACCTATTACAGCCATCATGTGCACATGCACCATGCGGAGAACAATTTACCAGACGATTTGAGTAGCACCATGTTTTACCAAAGGGATAGTTTCAAAGATTGGTTTCGCTATTTCTGGGCTTTCTTTTGGATGGTAGTAGTTGACCTGATTCGCTATTTTTTAAGTAGAAACAGGAAGCAGTTGGCTCGCAAGGTAGCGCTGGGAGAATACCTGTTTTTGGGCATGGTTGCCGTCCTTTGTTATGTTAATTTTTGGGCTACTTTCATGGTTTTTATCCTGCCCCTGCTATTGTCGCGAATCATTATGATGATGGGCAATTGGGCACAGCACTGCTTCATTGATCCTGCCGATCCGGGCAACCCTTTTTACAATAGCATTACTTGTATCAACCACAAATACAACCACAAATGCTGGAACGATGGCTACCACATCAGCCACCACCAAAAGCCACACATGCATTGGACAGAGCATCCTATTTATTTCCAAAAAACGATTGACCAGTATGCCGCGCACCAGGCTTTGATATTCGATGGGCTGGATTTCCTTGGGGTGTATATGGCACTCATGCGGGGTAAATATGAATTTTTGGCGGATCATTTGGTCAATGTGGATGGCATGTTTCGAGATAGGAACGAGGCGATTGCGGTCATGAAACGGCGGGTACAACGTTTCCCGGATGGCTGGCAACCAGCGTAGGAGGTTTCAAGTTTCTGGTTTCTAGTTTCAGAAACCAGAAACTTGAAACCAGAAACTTGAAACAATATGTGGCCAAACTTTCCTACATTTGGAGCGCGGATCATTAAATTACGTTTGTGTTATCCATTTTTAGAACCAATCAATTGTTAGCTGGGCTACTGCTGTTGTTCTACGCAGTGCTGATACACTCTAGTGTCTTTATACTTGAACAGCCGTGGATGCCTGCCGGGCAAGGTGTTTTCTCTGATTATGTGTATCAATGGATTGGAGAAACAGGGCAATCGGCTTTCATTTTGGCGACGGTGTTGCTATTCTTTCAGGCTTTTTATGTCAACCTGGTGGTAGCAGAGCACCGGATAGCAGGTGAAGTTAATTTATTTCCTGGTCTATTTTTGATCATTGTGTCGAGCGCACATCCCGATTTTTTGCAACTTTCTCCCGTTTTGATGGCCAATACCTTTGTTTTATTGGCTTTAGCCCAGTTGCTGAATACCTCGAAACAGATAGATAGTTCCGACCATATTTTTAATATCGGCTTTTGGGCGGGCATTGCCAGCCTTTTTTATGCTTCCTATCTGCTGTTGATAGTGGTTGCTTTTTCCGGCTTGAACCTATTGCGGGGGTTTAAAATTCGGGAACGGCTGATGGTGTTGACCGGGTTGCTCACGCCTTATTGGTTGCTGAGCGTTTATTTGTTTTGGAATGATCAATTCGCGCTGTTCTGGCAAGAGCAGTTATGGGCGCAGTTTGTGTTTTGGGATATCCCTACTAAAATGGATCTGTCGGTCTGGATTGGGTTGGGTACTTATGCGCTGTTTTTATTGGTGGCATTGCTGAGCTATCGCAGTTATTTGTTCAAGAAAAACATGCAGGTACAGCGTATCGTACTCATTTTGTTTTGGATGCTGCTGTATATGGGCTTAAGCGTCTTCTTCCAGGCTGGTATTCAGATGGATCATTTGCTTGTATTGGCTATCCCCTTGGGCGTTTTGATTTCGCTCAATTTTACCAATCTATCTGCGCCCATAGCCGAAGTGCTGCATTTGTTATTGCTGGCAGGTTTGTTGTTTTTCCAATACCGCAATTTACTTTGAGTTGTCCTCTAAGCCTATTGCTCCAAAACACCAAAATTGTCAGAGAACCTACGTATCTTTGCTGTTCCAACTAACATTACTGCTTATGAAATTTGGCGTAGTCGTATTTCCCGGTTCTAATTGCGATGACGATATGGTGCATGTGCTGAGGAATGTCATGCAACAGGATGTGGTTAAACTTTGGCACAAAGACCGCGACATCGATTCGTTTGAAACAGGAGACTGTATCGTATTGCCTGGTGGCTTTTCCTATGGTGATTATGTCCGAGCAGGGGCGATTGCTCGTTTTTCGCCAATAGTCGATGCAGTGATTGAATTTGCGAACAGCGGCGGTTATGTTTGGGGTATTTGCAATGGCTTTCAGATACTTTGCGAGGCGGGCTTGTTGCCAGGTGTATTGCTGCGCAACAGCAACCACCATTTCGTTTGCAAAAATGTATTCTTGCGCACAGAAACCAATAATTCACCGATTACCTCCAATATCATGCCGGGTAAAGTGCTGAAAATCCCTATCGCACATGCTGAAGGCCGCTACTATGATAATCCTGCTGAATTGCAACAATTGGAGGACAATGGGCAGGTGCTTTTCCGCTACGCCACAGCAGATGGCGCTATTACCGAAGCGGCTAACCCCAATGGTGCGATCAATAATATAGCGGGTATTTGCAATGAACAACGGAACGTGTTTGGGATGATGCCACACCCGGAACGGGCTGCCGAAACCATTTTAGGCAACACCGATGGTCGGCTGTTGTTTGAGTCCATGCTGGCAACGACGTCCTCCAAGATGTTGGTATAACCTTCGCTTTTTCTACCCCCTTTTTGGATTGCGCTGTTAAAATGGCGTTAATTGTCGCTTGGCACTCAACCTGATGCTGCGATTGACGTATTTTTGTTGGGCTGTATGGCCTTACCTGAAGTGTTTGTAGCTGCTCAAGGGCAGCGAACTCCGCTAAAAGTAAGCCATACAACAAATTTCTGCTGTCAAAGGTGATCTACATCTCTAAAGCAACCCAACGAAATATTTATTTTTGCGGCCTAAAAAGTATCATGTATGCGCCTGAGTTTAGCTATTGTTTTTAGTATTTGCTCGCTTTCTGCATTTGCCCAACTGAAAAACCCGGTCAAATGGACTTTCGACCAAAAGTCGCTGGGCAATGACGAGTTTGAATTGGTGTTCAGTGCCAAAATCGAAGAACCCTGGAAAGTGTATTCCCAATACCTGGAAAGCGAAGATGGCCCTATCCCTACCTCTTTTAATTTCGAGCCAGGCGCTCACTTTGAACTAGCAGGAAAAAACGCAGAATCGGACAATCGGGTCGTCACCTACGACAAGGTGTTTGAAATGAACCTGGCCTATTTTAAAAAATACGCCACTTTCAAGCAAAAAATAAAGGTCAAGGACTACAGCAAACCCGTTACCGGTTATCTGGAATTTATGACTTGCAACGATGAAGAATGCCTGCCACCTACGGCGATAGACTTTTCTTTTACTTTGAGTGCCCCTGCCAAAGAAACGCCCCAAAAAGAGGATATCAAAGACGCGAAAACCAATACAACGGAAGTTAAAACAACCCAAGCCCCTACCCTTTCAACAGAAACCAGTCCTTTGGTACTTCCAGAAAATGGGAAAAGCTTGGATTCTAAGCTGGAGAACCCTGTCCATTGGACATACAGCAGCAAAAAGCTCGACAATGGGCAATACGAATTGGCTTTTGAAGCTAAGCTAGATCAAGGTTGGACACTGCCAGCTATGGATACCGATCCGAATGACGGCCCTATGCCGACTACTTTTAATTTTGAACCATCGAGTAGCTTCAGCCTGGTGGGTAAAATGAAAGAAGAAGGAAAGAAAAAGAAAGCGCCAGACCAGCTGTTCAACGGAGCGATGGTGTCCAAATTCGTTGAAAGCCCGGTGCGCTTTACGCAAATAATAACTGCTGACGATGCCACAAAACCTGTCACCGGCTATATAGCCTACATGGTTTGCGACGATAACCAGTGCTTGCCACAGGACGCAGAATTTGCTTTCAATCTTGAAACGGGAGTGGCGGCTCTACCCAGTATTGACCAAGCCAGCGGTTTGCCGCTGATTGACCAAACAGTTGCATCTATTCGGGCATCCTACACCCAGCCAGTTGGTAATTGTGGCGAGGAGGATGTGGCCAGGGATGCCAATTTATTATGGACTTTTATTTTGGGATTTGGCGGCGGGCTACTGGCCTTGCTGACCCCTTGTGTTTTTCCCATGATTCCGCTCACGGTGAGCTTTTTTACCAAAGGTAGTAAAGACAGAAAATCTGGCTTTCGCAATGCGATCATCTATGGTTTATCCATTATTGCGATTTATGTTTCCATTGGTTTGATTATTACCGGTGTTTTCGGCGCAACAGCCCTCAATACCTTATCTACGGATTGGATTGCCAATACCCTTTTCTTTTTAATATTCTTGTTTTTTGCCTTTTCTTTTTTTGGTTATTACGAGATTACGCTGCCCAGTTCCTGGGCCAATAAGAGCGATTCTATGGCCGATAAGGGCGGTCTGATTGGCATCTTTTTCATGGCCTTCACCCTGGCGCTGGTGTCTTTTTCTTGTACGGGCCCTATCATCGGGTCGGCACTGGTTCAATCGGCGACCAATACAGCAGGCCCCTTCACGGTAATGCTGGGCTTTTCAACGGCCTTGGCTTTGCCATTTGGTCTGTTTGCGGCCTTTCCCGGCTGGCTCAATTCGCTGCCAAAATCTGGTGGTTGGATGAATTCTGTGAAGGTAGTGCTGGGCTTTTTGGAATTGGCTTTGGCATTCAAATTCCTGTCGGTAGCCGACATGACCATGCACTGGGGCATCCTGCCTTATGAAGTATTCATGGCGGTATGGGTGATTCTGTTTGCAGCCATGAGCGCTTATTTGTTTGGACTAATTCGCTTCCCACACGATAGCCCCTTGAAAAAATTATCGCCCTTGCGTGCAACTTTTGCCTTGTTGTCGCTGGTTTTTACGGTTTATCTGGCTTCCGGGTTTATTTACAACGACAAGACCAATTCGTACCAATCGCTGAAGCTAATGAGCGGTTTGGCTCCTCCTACTCAGTACAACTTGTTTTTGCCAGACCCTAAAGTGGATACCGACATCAAGAGCAAATATCCTTCTTTTACGAAATGTGCCAATAACCTCGACTGCTTCAAAAGCTATGAAGAGGGTGTGGCTTACGCCAAAGAAACGGGCAAGCCTATTTTGCTGGATTTCACGGGCTACGGTTGTGTCAATTGTCGGAAAACCGAAGAACACATCTGGATTGTGGACAAGGTGCGCAATCGGATCGAACAAGATTTTGTGCTGGTCTCGCTGTACGTGGACGACCGCAAGCCTCTGGAAGAAGTATTGCTTTCTGCGCCGCGCCAGGAAAAGCTGCGCAACGTGGGCAACAAATGGGCTGATTTTCAAATTGTCAATTTCGAACAAAACTCTCAGCCCCTCTATGTGATGATGACGCCTGATGAAAAAGTGTTGGCGGCGCCACGCGGATTTAAAGAAGGAGCCAATGATTATGCGACTTTTTTGGAATGCGGTTTGGACACTTATAAAAATCTCATTCAGTAAGCCTTGCAATATTCATCAAGTAGCAGTATTTTGAGCGTTTATATTACGGAAAAAAATTGGTGTCGAAAGGCTTAAAAAATTCCAACCCATTGATTTTCGTAGCATTAGAATCGTTAATCCCTAAATACTGCTCAGCATGAACAAATTGCTTTTCACGCTAATCATTGGATTTCTACTGCCTTCGCTTATTTTGGCTCAGACCAGCACGGAAGCAGGGCTTTTCATTGGCGCTTCGAATTATATGGGTGATTTATCTCCTTCTCCTGTAGCGGCCAATGAAACTCATCTGGCTGTCGGTGGCCAATACCGACAGATGTTTACGCCCAATTTTGGTGTCCGGGGAACTGTTTCCATGAGTAAAATTTCGGGCGATGATGCGAATGTACCCAAAGCAGTACCCAACGAAAACAACCGCCGTTGGTCGATGGAGGCCGGGTTGTTTGAAGTAGCGCTGCACGCAGAATGGCACCCGATGTCACAGCCCCGATTTAATAATGCAGGCCTCTACTCGCGGCAATTCTCCCCTTTTGTGGGTCTGGGTCTGGGTTTGGCTTTTGCGGAAGCCGAAGTCAAAACAACCGATGAAAAAGACCGGCTGAAATTTCCTGAAAACGGCGCCAGGTCTTCTTATTTTGTTACGCCTATCACTTTTGGTATTCGCTTTGATGTTACGGAAAACTGGATGATATCCGGAGAGTTTGGCGTTAGGCCAACTTTTTCTGATTACCTGGATGGCGTCAGCGAAAATGGCATTTCCGAAAACAAGGATTGGTACTTACAAGGAGGTATTACTGTTTTGTACCTGATTCAGGCCGATCTGGGGCCGGCGTATAGGAATTAAAGTGTCTTTGGGGTTAACGCAGTTTGACGGCAGGGCGTAGCCTAGCCATGCTTAGCCTCAGATACCCAACTATTAAAATCCTTAGGGCTTAGACCTTACTATCCCCCATACTAAGAGAGCAGCTACCCCCATTTTTAGCACTACTAAAACCTTATTTCCATGAAGCAAACGCTACTGCTCCTGTCTATTCCATTGTTTTTTACGAAGGGTAGCTTCGTTTATCACCACACTTCTAATCTGGAAGCGTCTTTGGTGGCTTATTATTCATTTAACCAATGCGATGCCCGCGACGATAGCGGCAACGGTTCAGATGGCCAATTATTTGGCGGCATCAGTTGCTGGTGCGGCATAGAAGACGACGGCTTGTTGTTGGATGGCGTCAATGATTACATCGAATTTCACGGCAAAGTAAATCGCTATTTCAGTACTTCTGATTTCACGATAAGTTTCTATTTCAAAGCGGAACAATACCAGGTTTTCCCTCAAAGTCTGCTTTCTAAGAGGCTGGAATGTACGGAATACCAAATGTTGGATCTGTTGCTGAATATGAACAAGCGCGAGGTGGAAACCGGGGTGCATGAAACGCCAGAAAAATTTTATGCGGGTATTTCGCCGCCTATTGGCCAAACGAACTGGGTGCATTATGCCCTGGTACGGGAAGGCTTCCGCGCTTTTACTTATATTAATGGGGTATTGGTGCGCGAAAGCTTTCGATGTAGTGGCGTGGATATTTCTAATGACGCGGTGTTTTCTTTTTCCAATAGCCCTTGCATTTATGGGGGCAATGCCCGGCGTTTCAAAGGCGTACTGGATGAATTGCGGGTGTTTGACCGCGCCTTGTCGGAGGAGGAGATCAAAAGGCTTTATTTGATGTATCCGGTGGAGAATGCGCAGATGGATTGTGTGAGTTAATTGGGTGAGGGTGAGGGTGAGGGTGAGTTGCAACACTAAGGCAGTAAGAAAGTAAGGGAGTAAGATCGAACATCGTACATCGTTAATTCCTGCCCGAATGGTGAATGAAATGAGCCAGGCGGGGTACATCATTGATCGGAAATCCAGAAGTTGGGTGAGAGTGAGAGTGAGAGTGAGAGTGAGAGTGAGAGTGAGAGTGAGAGTGAGAGTGAGGGTGTGTTGCAACACTGAGAACACTAAGAAAGCAAGATAGTAAGGAGAAATTGGGCGAGGGTGTGGGCATAGCGAGACTCGCGATGTTCACACCTCGAATACTCCCTGCCCGACCGGATGCAGTCCGGGCGGGAAGAGCCAAGCTTTAGCCT
>CALMIR010000105.1 GCA_937864265.1 uncultured Saprospirales bacterium
CGGTGTTTCACCTGAAGCCATTCAGCAACAGACCGGGCTGACTCTTGAGCAGATAAGAGCGTTGTGAGTCTTTACCCGGTTTTTAAAAAGGGCTGAGCTTGAAAGGCTCAGCCCTTTTTTTATCAATTTGCATCAATCACATCGCCAGAACCGCTGATGCTGATGTCTAGGCTAGGATTGCCTTTGTAGTACATATTGCCATTTTGTGAGCAATTTTTTTTAATGCAATAAAGACACTGATGCATGAATCACCCTCTCCTTGTTGTCCTTTGCACTGACATAAGAGAAAACCCACACAAACACGCCAGCATTCAAAGGCTGCCCTTTGTAGCTGCCATCCCAGCGCAGTTGCCCCCCATCATAAGGCTTGGAAAAAATTTGATTCCCCCAGCGGTCGTATATGTTCAGCGTGCCTGTGAACGCATATTCTGAGAAAAAGAAAAACTCCAGTTGATCATTGATTCCATCATCGTTTGGAGAAAAAGCATTGGGCACATAGTGTTGAATTGTGCAGTTGGCTTCTCCAACTATAAACAGCACTTCTTTATCACCACAAGCACTCAATAAGCTTGCCCGGTATTCCCCCGGTTGATTCACGGTATAAGTTGTGCTGGATTCGCCATTTGGCCACTGTGCCATAACAGGTGCTTCGAGTACCAATTCATCCCCTAGACAAACCGATAAATAAACGGGTTCTACCTCATCAGGAATTCGTATGACCACCATTTCATCAGATAAGAAACAATCGCCTACATCTCCATAGACCGTATAGAGTCCCTCCTCTTCGATGGTTCTTACAGGCCCTATCCATCCGTCGCTCCATTGAATGGGTAAATCATAAAAAGTAGCATCCAATTGTGGTTTATCATCTCCACAGATGAACAAAGTATCTGGTACTACGTCAAAAGGAGCGACAATGACTTCGTCCACATAAAAGTAGGTAAAGTTAAAAGGGCTTGGATTATCGCAATCCAGCATGGTTTGTGCGCCTGTTTTGTAATTGCCCAACAAAACCAAGCGCTCATCCCCTTGGGCTTGATAGCAAGCTTGCATTTGAGTCCAGTCTTCAGTATAGGTGAGAATAGTGTCCAATTGGAGTACGAGTTTCAGCGCTTGAAACTGTATATCTGAAAAGGCCAGCGATTGGGTATTTGAATAGCAAAGTATGTCGTCTGGGCCTCCGAACTTTTCTCTAGGCCTGATGGCATAAGCTACATAGATATCTGTGTTCAAGGGCAAGTTTTCGCTCAACCGGGCATAAATTCTTTCCTCAGCAAATGGTACAGCGTTGACCAGTCCGACCATGCCCTCTCCGGCTTTTGTAGGAATAGCACTCGTCCCAGCCGATACAGGTGTGGTAAAAAATGTATTTTCAGAACAACTGTGGAACAAATCAGGCGTAGCAATAGGTTCATTGACTGTTTTCCACGGCGCGGCTTTGGGTACATCGCCATAATCCAAATCGCAATCAATGACCACTTCAAAGCCCCCATTGGGTACTAGATTCACCTGGGCGGAGGCAATACTCGCGATAGTTGACCAAAAACACAACCCTAATATAGATTGGTAAAAGCAGTTGGGCATCTTTTTCATACATCCTCTCTTTGGGTGGCTACTTCAGCCTAATTCTGATAATGACGCTCAAATTAAGCCATTTTTTGCAAACGATCGCGCATCAGATTGACCATTCCGGGAATAAAAGGACGCAACTGCTCCAAAAGCTCCTGAAGCTGATAGAATTTGGCCTCTTTTTTATCCAGCAATTCTACCGACTGTTTCATCAGTTGCAGCAATTCTTCTTTGTCTAGCAACATCTCTTTGTAGCGCGCAACGGCTTCGTACCACAAGATTCCCGGGAGGTAATTGGCATTTTTCTGGTATTGGCGCTCGCGTTCGAGGAGCTGGTATTTCCGCACGGTTTTGATGAGCTTGGCAAATTTTTCTTGCCGGAGCATGGCTTCCAGGTAGGAAGTAAAAAACAAATGCCAGCGGTATTCAAATACTTCTTTTTTATACGCTTGTAGAAAGGATTCCGCGTAATTTTCTGCACTGCGGTATTGTTGATTATCGTTGAGGCACTTGAGGTAAAAAGCGACAAAACCGATCCGGTTGTGAAAGCTGGTGGACACTTTCATTTCGGGATAGGCTGCCCGCATCAGTTGCAAGCCTTCTTCGTGCTTTTTTTCGCGCAACAATACGGCAATCAAGTTATTGACATAAAAGATATAATCATTGTTTTTTTCGCGGATGGACAAATAGCCATAATATTCGGCTTTGTCGAATTCCTGGAGTTTGGTGTGCAGCAGCACCCGATTGCCGTAATAATTGAGTAAAATGCGCTTGGAATAGTAGTGCCCTTGGGCAAAAAGTTGGTCGATATAATCATACTTCTCCAACAATTTTTCTAATCGGCGATAATTAAAATAGATGAAAATGAGCCGGATAAGCGCCAGGTAGCGGTTGTGGCCGTCTAATTCATCGTTGTAAAAAACGCTGATGAGCCAGTTTTCCCAATGATCGGATTGGGCGGAATTTTTAGAATACTGATTGACAATATCTACGGTGGCTTCATGGATGCGCTCGTTTACTTTTTTGCACTCCTCGTATTTATCCTGGTATTTTTTGAGAAAATCGTTTGCCGTTTTATGGTGGGCGTAGCGTACCCGGATGAGCAGAAAATGGCGGTATTGTTGTACCAGTTCGTAAAATTTGCAAAAATAAAAGCCCGGTTTGTCGTAATCCCGGATACTGCGCAGTAATTGTTTTTCTTCTTCCGGTTCGATTGAATCGATCATGATCTTTTTTTCCAGACCGCTCATCCATTCAAAATGAACATCTACGTCAATGGCAGCTAAGCGCTCCTCGATCCACTGTTTTAAGTTGGAATATTTGCGCTTATCGATGGCATCGTCGTAGGGAGTAAAATGGCGCAGATTGCGGCAATTGTGATCCATTTGCTCCAGAATCCCCAGTTTTATTTTATCTTCAAATTGCTGAATGCTAAGCAAATAGGCTGTTTCATGGGGCAACAACTTACTGGCAAAATCGGTGAATTTTTGAAGCTTATTTCTCATTTCGTTTGGTTATCTGACTGCGAAAGACAGCTACAAGCGGCTTTTTTGAAAGCTAAATTTAAGTCTTATTTTTAAAATATCAAAACATATAGATTGTTATATACTTATTCAATGTACTAAGTGTTTTTTGCGTATCTTTACAAGCCAAAAATTACAACATGCATGGAAAGGGTTTTGAATAAGGAAGTGTTGTTTCTATTTTTCAGTTGTGCTTACCTGATCGGGCTAATTTTTTCCCCATTCGTACTTTCGGTAGCCATGTGGTCATTGGCGGGTATTTGCGTCCTCGATCTGGGCATAAAAGGCAAAATCCCTTTCATCCGTCCAACAAAAGGAGTAGGTAAAAAACTCCTGGCTACCTTTAGACAACCCGACTACGTTGCCGTAACCTTATTTTTTTTTCTAGTGCTACTCGATTTTTGGCAAACGGAGGATCAGGCATATTGGCTGGCTCGATTGCGGCTCAAGATTCCATTTTTAGTATTGCCGCTGGTATTTTATGCCTTGCCCAAGCTCCGGGAGTCCTGGTATCACGGTGTCTTTGTATGCCTTTTAGTGGTGTTATTTTTCACCTGCATAGGTATTGCCATCCATTATTTGCTCAACATAGAAGCCATACAAGAGGCCATGAAACGCGGCCATCCCATCCCTACCCCGCGCAACCACATCCGCTTTAGCCTCATTTTGGCGATGGGTGTTATCGGTGGTATTACACTTTGGACGCGGCGTTTTTATCTTTTTTTTCCAAAATGGGAACCCTGGCTTTATCTGGGCTTAACCGTTTTCCTATTTTTTTTCTGCCATTTTTTGTCCGTTCGCAGCGGCTTGCTGGCCTTGTATGCGGGATTGTTTTTCATGGCACTACAAGCATTGATTCAATATGGCCGATTGTGGCCAGTAGTCATTACCTTGGCCGCTATGATGGCTCTACCCTATCTAGCTTACCGGATTATTCCGAGCTTTCAAGCAAAAATAGACTACACGATACACGATTGGTTGATGTACCAAAAAGGCGAAGGCGCTGTATATGCTGATGCCGGTAGGATAACTTCTTGGATAGTCGGCTGGCAAATTTTCCGGGAGCATCCCCTTTTTGGTGTAGGCGCCGGCAATCTAAAGCAGGAAGTGACCACCATTTTCGCTGAAAAATATCCCCAATTTCCAGAAGCATTGGTACCGCACAACCAGTTTTTATTCGTTGCTGCCGGCTCGGGCCTCTTAGGTCTGTTCTTTTTTTTGATCGCACTTTGGTATCCTTTCTTTCATACCCAGTTGTACCAGCAGCCCCTTGCTTTGGGTTTTTATGGCATTTCGCTTGCATCTTTTATGGTAGAGCATACCATCGAAAATTCGATTGGCATTGGCTTTTTTGTGTTTTTTTTGTTGTTTTTATTATTAAAAATGAAAACTTTTCCTGCTTAAAATGACTTATCTTTGAGCATACAATAATTAAAACGAAGGTTATGCCCATCACCTCACTCGACCAGCTTGACCCCAACGGCACCTACACTTATGCTGACTACTTGCTATGGCAATTTGAAGAGCGTGTAGAGTTATTGCGTGGTAAAATCAGGCAAATGTCCGCCCCCTCACGCAGGCATCAAGAAATTAGCGGAAAAATACAATATGCCCTAATGACAGCTTTACTAAAAAGCCCGTGCAAATTATATAACGCGCCATTCGATGTCCGCTTGACCAGAATACGCAACGACAAAGAAGTGAAAACCGTTGTACAGCCCGACCTCTGTGTCATCTGTGATTTATCCAAATTAGACGACCGCGGCTGCAACGGCGCGCCTGATTTGATTATTGAAATCCTATCTCCCGGAAACAGCCGCACTGAAATGAAAGATAAGTTTGAGCTTTATCAAGAAGCTGGCGTATTGGAATACTGGATCGTTTCGCCTATAGAAAAAACCATTCAGATTTGGACGCTCAATGAACAAGGTATTTTCTTCAGTTTACAACCCAAAATGGAAGGCGATATAGTCACAACCCCCATCATACCTAACCTAGAGATGGACGTGTCAGAAGTATTTTTGGATATATAGGATCGTTTTTTGAGGATAACGCAAAGCTATGGTAAAGTTTAGGCTTTTCCCGCCTCCCGCTTTCAGCGGGATTCGCCCGCCCGTCCGATCCCGCTGAGGCCGATACGCTCAGCGGGATCGGACGGGGGCAGGGAGGATTCGAGGTGTGGGCATGGTTGAGCTCAGCCACACCCAACTCACTCTCACTCTCACCCTCACTCTCACTCTCACCCTCACCCTCACTCAATTTCTCCCCACAAATCATACTCCGTTGCATCCACAATCTTGACGCGGGCAAAATCACCAATCCGGGCATAATACTTATCAGCCGGTACAAACACCTCATTGTCCACTTCCGGTGAATCGCCTTCTGTGCGCCCTATGAAATAGCCGCCTTCCTTGCGATCGAATAACACATTGAGCGTTTGTCCAATTTTAGCTTGATTTTTCTCCAGAGAAATGTCCTGTTGGATTGCCATGATGCGATTGGCGCGTTCAGCTTTTACTTCGGCGGGTACATCATCTTCCAGATCATAGGCAATGGTATCCTCCTCGTGAGAGTATTGAAAAACACCGAGGCGATCGAATCGCATATCGCGCACAAAATCGCAAAGCACTTCAAAGTCTTCTTCCGTCTCGCCGGGAAAGCCCACCAACATCGTCGTTCTCAAGCTAATATCCGACACTTTTGCGCGAATAGCCTGAATCAAATCGATGGTTTCCTGGCGGGTAATCTGGCGGCGCATACGGTTCAATACCGGATCGCTGGCATGTTGTAAAGGAATATCCAGGTAGTTACAGATTTCGGGGCGCTCCGCCATTGCGTCCAAAATCTCTAATGGGAATTTGCTCGGATAGGCATAGTGTAAGCGAATCCATTCGATGCCTTCCACATCGGCCAGCGCATGCAGCAATTGGGGCAATGCCCGTTCTTTGTAAATATCCAAGCCGTAATAAGTCAGTTCCTGGGCGATGAGCATCAGTTCTTTTACGCCCATGCGCGCCAGGTGCTGCGCTTCTTTCACCAGTGCCTCAATGGGTTTGGAAATGTGCTTGCCGCGCATCAGCGGTATGGCACAAAAAGAGCAAGTGCGGTTGCAGCCTTCCGATATTTTCAGGTAGGCGTAGTGCTGCGGGGTGGTGATGAGCCGTTCTCCAAGCAGTTCGTGTTTGTAGTCGGCGTTCAATTTGGCGAGCAGACCCGGCAGTTCCAGTGTCCCAAACCAGGCGTCCACCTCCGGAATTTCTGCTTCCAACTCGTCTTTGTAGCGCTGCGAAAGGCAGCCCGTTGCGTATAGCTTATCTATTCCGCCTTGTTTTTTTATTGCTGCAAATTCGAGAATGGTATTGATAGATTCTTCTTTGGCCAAATCAATGAATCCGCAAGTATTGACAATAATGATGTTGGCATCTTCTGCGCCCTCTTCCGGCAACACATCAAAATCATTTCCCCGGAGTTGGGTGATGATGTTCTCGGAATCCACGAGGTTTTTGGAACAACCAAGCGTGATGACACTGAATTTATCTTTCTTAAGCGTTTTGGATTTCATGGTCTGATTGATGCTTGATGATGGATGTTAGACTTTAGATGTTGGATGTACCTACTTTTCTATGATCTAGCATCTGGTAGCTGCTAAAAATTCGGGGTACAAAGATACTATTTAAGTAGAAAGCTGCGAGCAATAAAAAACGGGCTTTTTCGTCAATAAAAATAAAAAATATGCGGCTACGCTTTACACTGTTTACCTTAGGATGCCTGCCCTACCTGGCATTTTCGCAAGTTGGAATCAACTTTTCCTACCGCCCCCACGCCAAATTGGATTGGGTTTTTGCAAACGCCAATGGTGAAAACGCAACCAACGTCCAAACCCTACATATAGGACTGGACTATTGGATACCTACCGGCAATTATCGCTTCGATCTGGCACCCGAAATCAATTACGGCTACATCGATCATACCTGGGGTACCGATGGCACAGGCGTCGATAATTACACCCTGACGGATAAAATCCGCTTTCTAAGTTTTTTCCTAAATACCAATATCTATTTTCTCGATCTGGAAGGCGATTGCGACTGCCCTACTTTTTCCAAATCGGGCGGTCTGATTCAAAAAGGGTTATTTTTGCAACTATCGCCGGGCTACAGCCTAGTAAGGGTAAGCACCCAACATTCCGATGGGCAGTCTCAAAAAGATGATCGAGGTATCCTAAGCGTAGGCGCGGGGCTAGGGCTGGACATTGGCTTGACCGATCAATGGACTTTGACGCCTTTTGCAGGATTACGCCTCTATTTCGACGACCTGACCCAGGATCACGAATACGAAGAAGGTACATTAAAACTGGTTCAAGAAAGCAGCAACTTGCAACAAGTGTACGGGGGGCTGAAACTCAGCTTTCGGCTCGATCAGCGATAGATTTTAATTTTCCGGGCTTTTTGCTTCAACAGAATGGTTCGCTCCGTAGCGACCCAGACCTGCTGTTCATCGGCAAAGTCAATGGCTTCGTATTGGGTCGGCAAGAGGCATTTTGGCACGCGTATTTTTTGATAGTTTTCGCTCAAAGCAAAGGTGTCGCCTGCATTTTGAAAAACAAAAACACTAGCTGGCGTAAGGGGAATAAAGCCCAGGAGTTTTTTGAAACGGTAGGCCAACAACACAACCGTCTTGCCGTCCCTTGAAATAGCGGCTCCTGTCACCACTCTTTTTTTCAAGTAAAGACTATCTTTTAGCTGGGCAGTGTAATCCCCAGCCTGGTCGGGCAGTACATAATGCCTGGTGGTATAGTTGTTATTGCCCAATCGGCTTTTAGAAAACAAATGCAAGCTATCCCGATACCAGAAAAACCCCTCCATATCAAAATTGGCCTTATCATGTGCAGGCGGAAATGCCGTTTGATCGGGGTAACGAAAAGTAATGGAATCCAATTGGCCACCGGGCATCCATTTATAAATGCACAAGTCCTGTCGGCGATTGGCGTTATTGCCAAAATCGCCGATGTAAATATTGCCTTCATCATCATGGGTTAAATCTTCCCAATCTCGATTTTTTACGCCAGGTTGTCCCAATAAAGTGAATCGCTTGATTGCTCCCCGGCTTTCGGTCAGATAAAGCGCTGGGGCATTGCCGCTGTCGTTGAGCCACCATAGGCTATCTGTACCTGCCACATAAAGCCCGGACACTTCTTTTAGTTCTTCCGGCAAACGAATTTTCTTTTTTTGGGCAAGTGCCACATTGATAAAAAGGAGCAGCAGAAGTGCTGTGGATGTAAAAATCTTCATGTTAAAAGGTTGATTTTATATCGCGCTGCAAGTTAATCCTTCTGCCTATTTTCTGAGTATTTATCCTTTGATTCCAGATTTCAGACCTTTGTATTTGGATACAACCTTCCCATATTTGCCATTTATTCTAATTTTACACCTCAAGCGATAAAAATATAGCATGAGCATTTTTGAGTCATTTAAGAAGCTACAGGTACTCGTCATAGGCGATGTGATGATTGATCGCTATTTAAGCGGCAAAGTCAGCCGTATTTCGCCAGAAGCCCCTGTTCCAATTGTACTTATGCAAAATAGGGAAAACCGCCTCGGCGGTGCTGCCAATGTTGCGATGAATCTACGAGCACTTGGCGCTACTCCTTATCTATTCAGTATCGTTGGTCGGGATGAAGCGGGCAATCAGCTATTGGAATTACTGCCTCAACACCAGCTATTTGCCAAAGGCATTATTCAATCCGCTTACCGCAAAACGACCATTAAAACCCGAATATTGGCCAGCAACCAGCATTTACTTCGGGTGGACGACGAAGATACCCACGACCTCCACGAGCAGGAAGCGGCTCGATTGATCCGCGATATTCGGGATTTTCTGGAAAACAAAGAAGTGGATTTAATCCTATTTCAAGACTACAATAAAGGGGTACTTACCGACGAAATCATCCGCGCCATCATACTCGAAGCAGTCAAAAGGGATATTCCCACGGCGGTCGATCCCAAATCCAGAAACTTTTGGGCGTACAAGCACATCACCTTGTTTAAGCCCAATTTGAAAGAGATTCAGGCACAGCTCCCCTTCTCCCTGGAAACCACGGAAGCCGGGCTGAAAGAAGCCAGCAAATACATCCAAAACAAACTGGGCAACCCCTATACACTGATTACCTTATCTGAAAAGGGTTTATATTTGGATAAATCGGGGGCGGGTAAGCTGATGCCCACTCAAGAAAGGTCTATTGTAGATGTTTGTGGAGCTGGTGATACGGTTTTTGCAATAGCTGGTTTAGGTTTAGCCGCCCAACTTAACCCCTCGGATATAGGACTACTGGCTAATTTGGCAGGAGGCCAGGTTTGCGAAAAGGTAGGTGTTGTGCCGATTGACGTAGAACAACTGGCTATGGAGTTTGAACAAATGAAAAAGTATGGTCATTTACAAGCCCAACGTTAATGTTTTTGGGGTTGACAGTAAATCAATTTTAGTAAATTTGTAGGGATAGTAACGCAGAAAAATAAACTTCCCAATTTTGTCCTTACCCTAGCGGGCTAAACGGTTCATTTTAAGTGTGTTCGCTAGGGTAAGGACTTTGATAAATTGGGAAGTGATTTTTTGCACACTGCCTAGGATGATTTTCCCTTTGGATAGGAGTCGCCCTATTTTTCATCATGACCCGCAAAGCTATGAAACGGAAAAACTGCTTACTAGTCCTAAGCTTGTTCTTTAATGGGCTTAACCCTGCACTCAGTCAGGTCTTTTGGACAGAAACTTTCAATAACGGCATTCCCACTGATTGGACGAATGAAGATGTTTCAACCGTAGGCACACCTGTGCTGTGGGAATATTGCGATGAGTCAACCTGCCCACCTAATGGCTTAAGCATCCCGCTCCCTCCTTTTCAATCCAGCAGTTCGGGTGATGGCTATGTATTCGTCAATTCTGAAGCGGGGGGTGCGTTGGCACAGGGACATACGAGTGTCCTCAGCAGCGCTCCCATCGATTGCAGTAGCCAAAACGAGGTGTTCATTCAGTTCCAAACCCTCATTGCTACCAGCCATAAAAATGCCGCTCAACACGTTCGATTAATTGTTCAAGCCGGCGGCATGGAAAGTATTTTCTATCCATTTCCAGCACTGAAAGAAAACAATCAACTGAGGATCGCACCCCAAACGGCCATCACGGGTAATAACGATCCTTTTTTTGTTACCTTCGATATTTCTGAAATAGCAGCCTATCAATCCGATGTCGTATTGCGTTGGGAATGGGAAGGCGACCAGGAATACATCTGGTGCTTAGATGATATTATATTGAGTACGCAGCAGCCGGCAGCACCCGATCATACCCTGTGGTTTGAAAGTTTTGGTGAAGGACTGGGCGATTGGCAATCCATCCCTTTAAGTGCTCCGTCGGGACAATGGGATTGGGTGCCAGGTGGGAATGTAAGTAATGGTTATGGCATCACGGTTTCGCCGGCTGATTATGCTTTTATCCATTCCAAAAGCAGTAGCGACGGCGCGGCAGTATTCAATGCCGATTTCTACAATACCAACGGCGAGACCCCTTCTCCGCAAACCGTTTTTTACACTTATTCCACTGAACTGCTTTCTCCCATTATTGACCTCAGTAGTGTTTCCAATCCGATTGCCATTCAATTCGATCAATTGGTTTGGTTAGGGCCGGATGGCCCCATTTTTGACCCTAATGACCCCAATTTTATTACCTCATTGGCTTATAGTACCAATGGTGGCGTCGCCTGGAGCGATTGGATAGATGTCAATCCTTTTTTGTCCCCAGTAACAGCACCTACCGTAGAAACCTTTTTCCCATTGAGCAATTCGATCTATATCTCCATTCCGGATAATGTAAATAGCAGTCAGTTTAGGATCAAATTCAAGTGGGAGTCCAATCTGTATTTTTGGGTGTTGGACGATGTGGCCATCATCGAAAGGTCGGGCGTGGATATGAAGGTCAATCGCAATTTTTATGCGACGCTGCCCAATGCCATCACGCCCATCAGCCAGTTAGAGGACACCCATTTTTTAGCCGATTTATCCAACATAGGCGCTTTAAATGCTGAAGGCGTGGAATTGCAGATTAGTGTCAAAAAAACAGGGGAAAGCATTCCCCTATTTGAAGATGCTTTGCCCATTGGCGCTGTCGCTGTGGACGAATTGGTTGAAAACAGCTTGCTGGAAAACCCGCTGGAATCGGAAATGATAACGACTACAGGAACTTATGTCGGGCGTTATACAGTAAAATCCGATGTAGGCGACAGCCGCCCTAGTGATAATTCGCTGGATTGGGAATTTCAAATTTCAGACTCGCTTTTTTCGAAAGAGTTTGGTTTTACCCGCGATATAGCGCCCGCTACTTCAGCTCATGCTTACTCCATCGGCAATTGCTATCATTTGCCCAACGGCGTCGATTGGTATGCGAAATATGTGTCATTCGGTATCGGCAATGCCCACCAAATTGCTGGTTTTATAGACAATACCGTGGGAATTTTCCTCTATAAATGGGAAGGCGATTTCAATAATGACCACATCGCGAATGACGGTGAATATTTTTTAGTGCCCAATGCTTTCAACGAATACCGATTTAATGGCACTGAAGGATTCGACTTGATCACCGTACCCATCTCTTTTGAAGAAGTGGGCGTTCCATTAGATGACAACGGCGTTTACCTTGTTGTACTCCGCTTTGAAACCCTGCCCGGATCTGGTAATCGGTACCTGACTTTAGTGAGCGATACCCTCGACTATGAAGCAACTTGGTACCTCAGCGATTCATTGCTACAAGCCCCACGTTATACAGGTGTCCTGGATGTAGGCAATACTGGCGATTTTAGTACCATTGGCTATGGCTTGAATATTGCGCATCAAATTCGCTTGCACATAGGCCAATCCCCTGTACTGACTCAGGCCATTACGCCACAGGCTTCGCCGGGGATCATCAAAGTTTGGCCCAGCCCCGGAGCTACGGAAATGCATGTAAAAATAGCCATGGAAACGCCGCTTTTGAATCCGCTATTAAAAATATCGGATATGTCGGGCAGCGTATTAATGTTGCAAAAACTCAGCCCCCTTCAGGAAAAAGAGCTTACCTTTGATGCCCGATTCTGGCCTTCTGGAACTTATATCGTTCAAATTTCAGAAGGACAGCATTTCTGGAGCAGTAAATTTATCATAGCTCAATAAACATGGAAATTAGGTATGAAAAGAGTGCTTTCAACCTGATTACTCAATTTATTAAACACTTTCAAAATGATCTTTAAAACTTTTACAAAGTTGACATTAGCCGTGCTGGTTGCAACGGTGAATTTCGGAGCGCTTCGCGCCCAAAACGTCTTCTGGTCAGAAGACTTTTCAGCAGGCATTCCAGCAAGCTGGACCAATGCTGATTTATCTGGAAATGGCGCCGTTTGGACCTGGTGCAATAACCCAGCCAATGGACAAGGCAATGGATGCCCTGCCATTTGGGGTGATGGCTTGAACATGCAAGTGCCTTTTGCTTCCGCAACAGCAAGCAATGGGTTTGTCACAGTGGATTCCGATGCAGCTGGTCAAATTACCCATATCAGTACGCTGACAACAAGTGCTATTGATTGTTCTGCTTTGACTGATGTATGGGTGCGTTTTCAGGCACACATCGGCGTTTTTACTTTCGATGCTGTGGACAATGCCTTGCTCAAAGTAAGTACGAATGGGCTTAATTTCCAATCCTTTACTATTTTCCCCAACCTGACCACATCAGAACGCTGGTCGGCTAATCCTGAAGTGATACAAATCAACATTAGTGATATAGCTGCCGGGGCAAGTACCGTTTATCTGCAGTGGGAATGGACAGCCAATTATGAATACCACTGGAGCTTGGATGATATTGAAGTTTTGGACGGCGACCCACGCGCACCAAATGATATGCGGGTGAACCCATTCTTTGCCATCGCTCCTAATTTCTCAACACCCGCCAGCCAGGTTGATGCCATTGGTTTCATTGCTGACGTTGAAAATGTGGGATCAGCCACCCAGTCTAACGCCGTGCTGACCATCAGCATTGAAGACGAAAACAACACAGAGGTCTATAGCCAGCAATTGATTTATGCTGAAGTAGCCAGCGATTCATTGGCAGAAAACGTGTTTTTTCCAGAAGAATTCACTCCGGCAGCTGAGCCGGCGAATTACACCGCTACTTACTCGATTGAACTGCAAGACGAAGATGGTAACCCTGGCGATAATACCCAACAGTTTTCTTTCTCGGTCACCGATACGCTGTTTGCTAAAGACAACGGCGTTGCCTTGGGAGGTATCCGTCCAGCCGATGAGGTAGCGTTTACGTATGGCAATATCTATTATGTGCCCAATGGCGATGGTTTATTTGCCCGTTACGTGACCTTTGGCGTTAGCACACCAGAGAACGTGGCAGGCCAGTCGCTGGTATGCTTCTTGTACAAATTTGAAGGCGACCTCAACACTGATGGCCAGGCCAACCCTGAAGAATACGGTGCTCCTTTGGCATTCAACTTTTACCAAATCAGCGGTGATGAAGGAGATGAATTGATTACCATTCCGATCAATCTGGACGATGCGGTTGCATTGGAAGACGATGCCCACTATATGATCGTGATGAATTACGCACCTGACGATGATACTGAGTTGTTTCTGGTATCCACCAATGACCTCGATTATCAGGCCATGCAATTTTATACAGACTCTTTAGGGATGGATCGCGCCCGTTACGCTTCAGCCTTAGATGTTGGCAATACAGGCGATTTCAACCTGGCTGGTTTTGCGGGTGGTTATGTCCCTGTGGTTCGCATGTCTATCGGCCCAGAATACGGTGTCAACACCAATGAAACCCAATTGCCAGCAGGCGCCATGACGGTTTTCCCCAATCCGGTTAAGGATCGCTTGGTACTGGATGTCGCTTTGGAACAGGTTGCTGATCGTGCCGATTTGTACATTTTCAACAGCGAAGGCAAACTGATGCAGCGCACAACTTATAATGGTTTCCAGAAAGAGCGCTTGGAATTCGGCGTACAAAACTGGCCGAGCGGCAATTACTTCGTTAAACTGCTGACCAATGATAACGCTGCGGCTACCCGTCGCTTTGTGATACAACGATAGTCTTTTAATGGATGGAGGATGGTGAGTGGTGGATTGGCTCGAATCTTCCCATTTACATCCACCCCATAAAGCCTTGTCGATTTTCCGGCAAGGCTTTATTTTTAGCATTATAAGGCTTATCTTTGGAAAAATGTTTAACGATGTTTGATGAAAACGAATGGATTGACAAAATCATGGAACAGCCAGGTGCGGCACTCATCGTCAAGCGTGTGCAAAGCAGGCTGAAAAAGGAACAACTTGCCAGGAAGCAATTTTATAATCAAATTGGCGAAGATGATAAAGCGGAATTTGTGAATGGTAAAATATGGATGCACTCTCTTGTTATGAAGGCTCATAATGATGTTACTAAAGCCTTGCTGATCCTCCTTAATACTTATGTAGAAGAAAACAATCTGGGTTATGTTGGGGTAGAAAAAATCATGGTCTCTTTTACTCGAAATGACTACGAACCAGATGTTTGTTTTTTTGGTCTTGAAAAGGCGAAGCATTTCAAAGAGGATCAACTGTTGTTTCCAGTGCCTGATTTTATTGCGGAAGTGCTTTCAAAAAGCAGTCAAGCAATCATCAACCACGATAGGATCACCAAATTCAACGACTATGAAGTACATGGGGTGAAGGAATACTGGATCATTGATCCTTACGATAAAGTTGTAGAACAGTATGTATTAGAAAATGGCGTTTACCACCTGATCTTAAAAGCGGCTGAAGGTAAGGTTAATAGCCAAGTTATAGCTGGATTTCATATACCTATTTTGGCACTCTTCCAACCAAGTGTTTGCCGGGATGTATTAAAAGCTATAATGAATAATACCTTGTAAAATGCTCCGTACAACCAGCATTAATGCTCCGCCATTTCTATCTCCAATGATTTCAGATAGCTGTTCAGCCTTTCCATAGGCTTTACAATCGCTACACGCCCTGAGCGAACAAATTCGTAAACGCCAATTTTTTTCAGGTCATCGAATAAGGATTCGATTTCCCGCTCGTGTCCAGTTTTTTCTATCACGACATATTCTGGCTCGATAACCAGGATACGGGCATTGTAGGAGCGAATCAATTCTTCAACCCGGTTGCTGTTTGAAAAAATGTGGGTAGGCACCTTGTACAAGGCTATTTCCTGATAGACAATCTCCTCCTGATGGTAGTAAAAAGCCTTCAACACGTCCACCTGCTTATCCAGTTGGGCTACCAGTTTGCGCACCATGCTCTCCGTGACGCGCACAACAATCGTAAAGCGGTGAATGCCCGGAATAGATGACTTACTGGTCGTCAAGCTCTCTACATTGATGTGTCTGCGGGTAAAAACTGATACCACTCTTGAAAGCAAACCTGTTTCATTTTCCGTAAATACCGTCAGGGTAAAAGGATGAATAGGATGATCCATTATTGAGCCTTTTTACTGTGATTTTAGACTAAGGTTTTTCCAGCACGATCTCGTCCACCGCAGCACCCGAAGGCACCATGGGAAATACATTTTCTTCCTTTTCTACTCTTACATGCAAGAGGTAAGGGCCATCATGTGCGAGCATTTCAGCGATTCCGGCTTCGAGTTCTTCAGCGTATTCAATGGTTTTTCCCATCACGCCAAAGCCTTCCGCTATCTTTACAAAATTCGGATTGGTCAGCTCTACTGAAGAATAGCGCCTGTCAAAAAACAGCTGCTGCCATTGCCGAACCATGCCGAGGAAGTTGTTATCCAATAACACGATTTTCACGGCGACATTCCATTGCGCGCAAAGCCCCAGTTCCTGAATGGTCATTTGAAAACCGCCATCGCCGATAAAAGCCACAACGGTTTTATCAGGCTGCGCCCATTTGGCGCCAAAGGCAGCGGGTAAACCATAGCCCATGGTTCCTGCTCCACCAGAAGATACCCACTGATTGGTATCGAGGAATTCATAATAGCGGGCAGCGACCATTTGGTGTTGGCCGACATCCGTTGCCACAATGGCTTTTCCACCGGTTTGGTCGGAAACCGCTTTGACGGCCATGCCCATTTTTATTTTACCATCCTTTGTGGGAGACATGTCTTTTACAATGACTTTCTCTCGCTCCGTTTCGGCCATCGCCCTAAAATCAGCAATCCAATCCGGGTAAGTTTTTTGCTCGACCAATGGAAGCAGCTTTTCTAAGGCCAGCTTAGCATCTGATAAGATAGGTGCATCCGCGTGGACATTTTTATTGATTTCGGACGGATCGATTTCGATGTGGACGACTTTTGCCTGCTTGGCGTAAGCATCCAGTCGCCCCGTTACCCGATCGTCAAAACGCATGCCGATGGCGATCAACACATCGCAGCGATTTTGCATGACGTTGGGGCCATAGTTGCCGTGCATGCCCAACATGCCCATGTGCAAAGGGTGATTGGACGGGATAGAGGATAAGCCGTGTATCGTACAAGCCAGTGGAATGCCCGTTTTTTCGACAAATTCGCGAAAAACCTGCTGCGCCCCGGCGATCTGAATACCATGCCCAGCCAAAATCAGGGGTTTCCTAGCCTGATTGATCAACTCAGCCGCCTTTTTAAGCGCCTCATCCGATGGCTTGGGGTAGGGATGATAGCTGCGAATGTAGGTTTGCTTTTTGTACTCAAATTCCAGGGTTTCTACCTGGGCGTTTTTGGTGATGTCGATCAAAACCGGGCCCGGTCTGCCAGAATTGGCGATGAAAAAAGCTTTGGCAAATACCTGGGGAATTTCTTCAGCACGGGTGATCTGATAATTCCACTTGGTGACAGGCATACTGCAATTGATGATGTCCGTTTCCTGAAAAGCATCGGATCCCAGCAGTTTGTAAAAAACCTGCCCGGTAATGCACACTAGGGGCGTTGAATCCAGGATGGCATCGCTCAGCCCCGTGATCAGGTTGGTCGCACCTGGCCCTGAAGTAGCCATGCAAATCCCAGTTTTGCGGGTTACCCGCGCATAACCCTCAGCAGCGTGGATGGCGCCCTGTTCGTGGCGAGGCAACACATGGGTCAATTGCCCCTCAAAATCCAGCAAGGCATCATAAACAGGCATGATGGCTCCCCCCGGGTACCCAAAAATGGTATCCACACCTTCTTCTACTAAGCACTGCAAAATGGCTGCAGCACCGGTCATGGTCACTTTTGGGGGTTGTGGTGATCCGTTTGCGCTTTCAAGCGTCGCTGTTGGATGAATAGTTGTCATGGCTTGAATCCTAATTTGGTTAAAAAGCATCCGTCACACAGCCTTCGCTGGCAGATGAAACGGTCATGGCATATTTTTTTAGCAAACCAAAAGCAGCAGGAATAGCTGGCTGTTGCCAGGCATTGCGGCGGCGCTGTATTTCAGCTTCCTCTAAATGTGCTACCAATTGATTATTGACGGCGTCGATCGTGATCCGGTCGCCGTCTTCCAATAAGGCAATCAAACCGCCGGCTTGTGCCTCAGGTGTGATATGCCCCACTACAAAACCATGGGTTCCACCAGAAAAGCGCCCATCCGTAATCAAGGCCACTTTGTTGCCCAAGCCTTCGCCCATAATGGCAGAAGTGGGCTTGAGCATTTCCGGCATGCCCGGCGCTCCTTTGGGACCGCAGTAGCGAATGACAACGACGTCTCCGGCTTTAATTTGCTTATTGTTGATGGCCTCATTGGCAGCAGCTTCTCCATCGAATACACGGGCGATTCCTTCAAACACTTCCCCCTCTTTGCCCGTTATTTTAGCGACAGCGCCCTCAGTTGCCAAATTGCCGTACAATATTTGGATGTGGCCGCTGGGCTTGATGGGTTGGTTTAGCGGACGAATGACTTCTTGCCCTTCTTGCAAGCCCGGCAGATCGGCCAGGTTTTCTGCCAGGGTTTTCCCGGTAACGGTCAGGCAATCGCCGTGCAAATAGCCCGCATCTAGCAGCATTTTCATCACCGCCGGCACCCCACCAACGAGGAATAAATCTTCCATCACATATTTTCCGCTGGGTTTCAAATCGGCAATAAAGGGGGTCTTATCGCTGATGCGCTGAAAATCATCGAGGGTCAAATTCAAGCCTACCGATTTTGCAATAGCAATCAAGTGCAAAACGGCATTGGTAGAGCCGCCCAATATAGTTACCACCGTCATGGCATTCTCAAATGCCTTGGCAGTCATAATGTCGCGGGGGCAGATGTTTTTTTCCAAAAGCAAACGCATGGTTTGACCAGCCTCTACGCATTCCGCCCTTTTTTCCATGCTGGTGGCTGGATAGGAGGAGCTGTAAGGAAGGCTCATGCCCATCGCTTCGATGGCCGATGCCATGGTGTTAGCCGTGTACATACCGCCACAAGCCCCAGGGCCTGGACAGGCTTTTTTTACGATCTGCCGGAAATCATCTTCCGAAATGGCACCTGCAATCTTTTTGCCGTGGGCTTCAAATGCCGAGACAATATCCAGCTTTTGATTGTCGTGAAATCCGGGGCTGATGGTGCCGCCATATACCAAAATAGCCGGGCGATTGAGTCGCCCCATAGCCATCATAGCGCCAGGCATATTTTTGTCGCAGCCCGTCACTGCTATCAAGCCATCGTACCACTGGGCGGAGACCACTGTTTCGATGGAATCGGCAATAATATCGCGGGAAGGCAGGGAAAAACGCATGCCTTCGGTACCCATGGAAATGCCATCGCTCACGCCAATGGTGTGGAAAACCAAGCCGTTCAAACCAGCCGTAGCCGTGCCTTTTTTGACATTCTCGGCCAAGTCATTGAGGTGCATATTGCAGGTGTTGCCTTCCCATCCGGTGCTGGCAATGCCGATTAAAGGGTTAGCCAGGTCTTCGTCCGTAAGCCCTACACCGTGGAGCATGGCTTGTGCGGCTGGGAGGGTATCGTCTTGTGTGATGCGTTTGCTGTAGCGATTCAGTTCCATCTTGTTTTTTACAAATTCCTGTAAAAGTAGTGTTGATTGCGTTATCGCCTAATTCAAAATAGCCTATTGTTACGAAAGACAGTTGGGCTATAATTCTATTAAGCGCTTGATTAGTAGTGTTTTAAAAAATGCTATCTTACGATTACCGCATGGGCTAAAAACAAAAAAAGCCGCTCTAAGGGAGAACGGCTTTTCTTTTTATATCGAGCTTTTTTAATCAATACCGTTTCCCGGGCAGCGGTGGGGTAATCACTACTACTGAAATAATGGGAAGAATGGTATGGTTTAAGTAGTTATTAGGCATACTTAGGACTCGATATGGCTGCAATATCTTTTTTTTTGAGGAAAATGGGAAAGGAAATTGATTTTTTCTGCGCTTCCGCAAAAAAAATACTGGCGACTTAAGATAAGGAAACTTACCGGTTAATCCACCAAGGTTTTATAACACAACTGCACCAAGCCTTTCTCAAAGGATTTTACGGACACCAATTCCAGCCTTTGCTCAGGTCGCCCATCTTGAAAAAGTTTCACCCCATCGCCTAACAATACCGGAATAATAGAAATGATGAACACATCAATCAATCCTTCTTTCAGCAACTCATTGACCACTTCTGCACCACCGTCGCAAAAGATATCTTTACCCGACTCGGACTTCAATTGCCGGATCAACGCCTTTAGGTTGCCCGTGTAAAAAGTCGTATTGCCGATGCTGGGGCGCTCCGTTCTGGTGATGACAAAGCTTTGTTTATCCGCATGTGGGAAAGTACCTACCTGCGCCATCACCCAATCGTAGGTTTTTCGCCCTAAAATAACGGTGTCTATCGATTTTTCAAATTCAAAATAGCCGTAGTCCTCGCCTTCCTGCTCGACGATAGACAAAAAACTCAGGTCATCATTCGCTTGGGCGATATAACCATCCAAGCTACATGCAATGTATAATATTACTTTTCTGTCCATTGTTTGATTTTCTATGACTAGAACGCCAAAATAGCCGCCATCAAATCCCTTGGAGTTGAGCTAAACACCAATTTTTCCTTGTCCTCCTGCTTTAAAAAAGCTTTTTCCACCATGTGATTCAGCAAATCATTCAGTCCTCCGTAAAAGTTGCCTGTATTCAGAATACCGCAAAACTTATGGGTATAGCCCAATTTAAAATGCGTGTAAGCTTCTATGATTTCGTCGAGTGTCCCAATACCCCCTGGCAGGGCAATAAACACATCGGACAACTCCATCATGCGTTGCTTGCGCTCAAACATATCTTCCACCGCAATTAAAGTGCTTATGGCTTCATGGGGTGGTTCCTCCTTGATCAGCTTTAGAGGCCGCACGCCTATGACCTGCCTGTCGGCTTTTAAAAACTGCTCCGCAATAACCCCCATTAGTCCGTCACGTCCGCCGCCATACACCAAGTCATAATCATGGGCAATGAGCAGATCGCACAGTGCCTGTGTTTCTTCGACTATAGTGGCAGATGCGCCTGTGTTGGCCCCACAAAAAAGACAAGCTCTTTTTGACATGTTAAAGCTGTTTTATATAAGACAATATCTGTTCAGAGGCGCCTTCGTTTTGCTCCAGGTAAGTCCTGATGGAGCCAGACACAGCCTGATAGTGTTCCTCGTTTTGGAGGGTTTCAAAAGCCTGCTTTAGTTCTGCCATGTTTTCAACGCAAAAACCACTGCCCGAAGCAACCAAATAAACGGCTTCCCTGAATTTTTGATGCTTAGGGCCAAAGATAATTGGCAAACCAAACGCCATAGGCTCTAAGGTATTGTGAATGCCCGACCCAAAACCGCCCCCAATATAAGCGATTTTGCCATAACGATACAGCCTGGACAACAAGCCAATATTGTCTATGATCAAAACCCTAGCCCGCTCAAATGCTTCCAGATTTTCTTCCGAATAACGCACCCGCGAATCCAGGATTTGTTTTTCCAGTTGCCCCATGCGATGCTCATCCACATGATGAGGAGCCAGTATTATTTTCCAATTGTCAGGAAGCCCTTGCCGGAAAAAAGGGAATAGGATGGTATCATCTTGTGGCCAATTGCTACCTACCAGGAATACCGGTGCTTTTGTTTGGGTAAAGGCTTCTAATTTGGGTAAAGACTCCTTTTGCGCCGCTATCGCCAATACCCGGTCAATGCGGGTATCTCCTGCAATGCTTACCTTTTCAAATCCAAAACGGTGCAGCAATTGTGCCGAAGCCGCTTCCTGGACGAAAATATGGGTCAAATGGCGCAGTCGCTTCAGAACAGGGCGGCCATACCATTGGAAAAAGAACTGTTCCGGCCTAAATAGCGCAGCAATGAGTACAGTGGGGATAGTTCTTTTTTCGAGTTGGTGTAGGAAGTGGTACCAAATTTCGTATTTGACAAAAATGGCCACATTAGGTTGCCAGATGTGCAGAAATTGCTGGGCATTTCGATGGGTATCCAGGGGCAAATAAACCACAGCGTCGGCCATTGGGTAGTCCTTTCGGATTTCAAAACCAGAGGGAGAGTAGAAACTGAGTAGGATTTGTACCTTGGCTTGGTTGCGCTTCAGACCCTCCAGAATGGGCCGACCTTGCTCAAATTCGCCCAAAGACGCGCAGTGCATCCAGATTAAGGGCTGACCAGTTTGTATCTTGTCCTGCTTGAGCGCCCGGTGCTTAGCGCGCCAATTTTTCCTGCCCTGATGCCATTTCCGAGCCTTGGGATGAAAAAACGAGGCCAGGTACAAACCCAGGCCATACAGGCGAATCAGCAACTTATAAAGCAATAGCATAGCCCCTCAATAATAAATCTGTCCTGCATCCTGTCCGAGGTAAAAAGGCAAAATCAAGCCGATGCGGAAACCGATTAGCGAGTCAAAGCGCTTGGCTTCGTCTTTCGACATCGTATCGAAATTGAAATCGCGGCGACTTTGGGTGAAGGCCTGTGTCCATTCAAATCCGCCGTAAAAATTGAGTCGGCGATCCCTGGATAAATGTTGGTAGCCAACGAATTCGGTCAGGGAAAGGCCGTTGGTCAGGCGGTCATAGCCCTTTTTGTAATCGCCAAAAAGTTGAGGCACCCCTCTGATGGGGTCGTCTTGAATGCGAATTTTGTGCTGCAACAGGCCAGCCCCTACGTGTACCCGGATGCCAGAGCGTTGGTTGATGGGCGAAATGGGAAAAATTTTTCCTAAGTGCAGATCAAAGTGAATGCCGCGCTCGCGGAGTTGGATGTCGGCATAGTCTCGGTCGTTGCCTATGATAAAACCCTCTGGGTTTAACAAGCCCCCCAGAACGGCTTCTTTTACCACGCTGCCAAAATAAAAATTGGCATCCAAACCAATGATCCAGTTGCTCTTATCGGTGATGTAATCCAGCCCGGTTTGGATACTGGAATTGCTGCCAAATCGATCGGCCAAATCGCCTCCGGGCACATGGTAGCCGTAGCTAAATTTAAACAGCAACCCATTGCCTTCGTTGAGGTTGGAATTGTAGCCCTGGCCAATAAGGAGGGGGCTAATCAAAATTAAAGTGCAAAATGTCGTTAGAATTAGTCGCATAGCTTGATTGGTGGTTGGTGGTTTCAGGTTTCCTCGCCCCCGTCCGATCCCGCTGAGCGTATCGGCCTCAGCGGGATCATCCCGCCCGGATGATTCCGGTCGGACGGGCCGGGCGGGCGACTGAAAGGCGGGTGGTTTTTTACCCGGCTGATCCCGCGAAAAACGCGGGAGAAGACGGGCTGGTTGCTGGCGGAGCTTGAAACTAGGGACTTGAAACTAGAAACTACTCCTAACTTTAGCCTAGCCTGAAACTCCCTTAACCCGCCTTTTTTGTCCCAGTATAGCCTTCTGCCAATAACAGTTGCAATACTTTATCGCGGTGATCGCCTTGCAGAAGGATTTCTCCGTCTTTCACACTGCCCCCTACGCCGCATTTAGTTTTGAGTTTTTTACCCAATTCGTTCAAATCGGCCTCCGATCCGACAAAACCGGTAATCAGGGTTACCTCTTTGCCTTGTCTTTTTTTGCGATCCAGTAATACGCGCAATTTTTGCTGCTTTGGCGGTAATGCTTCAGCTTCTTCCTCTTGTTCGTATTGGTATTCATAAGACTCATCGGTGGAATAAACGATACCGATTCTATTGTTTTTGTTGTTTTTTCCCATGGCGTTGTTGCTTACAAGTGCTCAAAAGCGTAGTTAAGGGATTGCAAATTTGCATAAATTTCCTTTTTTTCAGACAAAATCTGAAACAAATAGGGCATTGGTTTTATTTTCTTTCAAATGTTGACCTTTTTACGATGAAGCAAGCAATTGACCCACAACCCCACTTCTCCAGCCACAAAGACGCGCTTTCGGCCTCAAAAGTTGGCAACCATGACGTTTTAGCCCATAAACCCAGCCTTTTATTTCTCATTTTGGGCGGTTTTTTCGTGGCCAACGCACTGGTAGCCGAATTCATAGGAGTGAAAATATTTGCATTGGAAGATACGATGGGTTGGCAACCCTGGAATTTCAATTTATTCGGGCAGCAAGGAGCCTTGCAATTTTCAGCCGGGGTGCTGTTGTGGCCGATTGTTTTTGTGATGACCGATATCATCAATGAGTATTACGGTCAAAAGGGGATTCGTTTGTTGTCTTTTATGGCCGTAGGACTAATCATTTATGCTTTTCTGATGATTTTTGCGGCCATTCAGTTGGTGCCAGCCGATTGGTGGATCGGGCAAAATGCCAGCAAAGGCGTACCCAACATGCAATCGGCATTCAGCGTCGTGCTGGGGCAGGGCTTGTTAATTATAGTTGGCTCGCTGGCTGCCTTCCTCTGCGCTCAGTTGATAGATGTGTTGGTTTTTCATCAGATCAAGAAAATGACTGGCGAGAAGCATATTTGGTTGAGGGCGACCGGATCGACTGTCATCTCCCAATTCATCGATAGTTTCGTTGTGTTGGCGGTTGCCTTCAAATTTGGGCCTGAACTGGTCAAAAATGTAGAACCCTGGAGCTGGAATCAGCTTTTTGCGGTAGGAACGGTACAGTATGTTTATAAATTCATCATGGCCATTGTGCTAACCCCTGTCATTTACATTGTTCACGATTTAATTGACAAATACTTGGGGCATGAATTGGCTTCAAAAATGAAGGAAAACGCTACCTTTGGCAAAAATTAATCCTTCTCAGGGCATCAAATTCACGATACATGGCCATGCAACAGATTACGGATCATATTTTAATGGTTAGACCAGCCAATTTCGGCTATAATGAACAAACCGCCGCTAATAATGCCTTCCAAAAAAAGGACGATAGCCTGCCCGACGATCTAATTCAAGAACTGGCAACCGCCGAATTCGACGAATTGGTCGCCCAGCTTCGCAAAGTGGGGGTAGAAGTATTGGTCGTTTTGGATTCTGAAGAGCCGATAAAACCCGATGCCATTTTTCCCAATAACTGGGTTACTTTTCACCAAAACGGGCTGATTGTCACCTATCCGATGAATGCGCCTGTGCGTAGGTTGGAACGCCGGGAGGAAATCATCCGCCACATGAATACGGTTTATAAGTTTGACAAACGGCTCAACCTGGAAGACTACGAGGCACAGCATCAGTTTTTAGAAGGTACAGGTAGCCTGATCCTCGATCGCCCCAACCAATTGGCCTATGCCTGCATCAGCCCCCGAACCGATGAAGAACTGCTCCACCTGTACTGCCAGAAAATAGGTTACCAAGCTGTTCCGTTCACAGCGGTCGATGCCCAAGGACAAGCCATTTACCACACCAATGTTATGATGGCGCTGGGAGAAACATTTGTGGTAATCTGTCTGGATACCATCAAAAATCCCAATGAAAGGGCTTTATTGCTGGAAAAATTTGAGGCCACCCAAAAAGAAGTAATTGAAATCAGCCTCCAACAGATGATGTCCTTTGCGGGAAATATGCTCCAAGTACGGGGCAAAGATGGGCAAAGCTGGCTGGTCATGTCGGAGCAAGCCCATAGCTCGCTATCCAAAGCACAAATCGAAACCATTGAAAAACACACCAAAATCTTATACAGCTATATCGGTCATATTGAAAAATACGGCGGCGGCAGTGTGCGCTGTATGATGGCCGAGGTATTTGTGCCAGATTGATTCGCGTTATCTCTGCCCGTTTTTATTGCCCTGTCTTTAAAATGCCGTGGATTTATAAAGGATTTTATCGGTTGCTATCGTTTCATTACTGATAGCGTAAGAGCATGCTTTGCCAGTTTTTGTAGAAAAAATAACCTTCTTTGCCTACACCATTTGTCAAAGAACTAAAAAATCTAGGCGTGATCTTGAATTTATCGCTAAATTCATGCAACCATATCGCCCAAAAAGCAACCAATAGGCCATATTGTTCTTATCACACTTATCAACAAACGCATCAAACTTGCTACAAACATGGACAGAAAAGACTTTCTCAGAGGGCTGGGTATTGCTGGTGTCGGCTCATTGGTCAGCGGATCATTTTTAAAGGCAGAAAAAAAAACGGCGGTAGGCCAACTTCCTCCCAATTGCACCCTGATTCCAACCGAAACAGCCGGGCCTTTCCCGCTCGACCTGACAGAAAATGCTACTTTTTTTCGACAGGATGTCCGCGAAGATAGGACTGGCGTACAGCACAATGTGAAATTAAAAATCATAGGTGCCGAAAATTGCGAACCGATGCCCAATGTGCGGGTCAATATCTGGCATTGCGACAAGGATGGCAATTATTCGGGCTATCAAACCCAATCGGGACTCACTTATTTGAGGGGCTATCAAATGACCGATGTCAATGGCGAAGTGGAATTCATCACCATCTTTCCAGGCTGGTACAACGGGCGTATTTGCCATATCCATTTTCAGGTTTACGTCAGTTCTGTTTATGCGGCCATTTCCCAATTGACCTACCCGATCGATGTCAAAAACCAGATTTATGCCGATTACGCTGATCTATATACCAAAGGAGCCGATCCCTTGAATTTTAACAACGACAACATCTTTTCCGACGGCTATGCCTTCCAATTGGCAACACTTACTCCCAACGCCGACACCGGTGGCTACGATTCGTATTTAGAAGTGACCGTTCAAGGCTCGGGCATCACGGGCCTAGCCGGGCTGGAACCAGAAACAGGCGGCCAGTTCAAGTTGGGGCAAAATTTTCCCAATCCCTACTCCACCGCGACCACCATACCATTCCGTTTGTATGAACCTTCAGAGGTGCAAATTGACTTGTGGGATTTTTCCGGCAAAAAAGTCGCCACATTTCCACAAGGTAGCCTCTTAGTTGGGGAGCATCAAGTAGCATTGGACATTAAAAACCTAGGACTTGCTACTGCTAACTACATTTATCAGTTACAAGTAATTAATGCCAATGGGACTTTCAGGCAAGGCAAAGTAATGAGTGCCAAAGCATCTTTATAAGACATGGTACTCGTGTAAGATACTTTTTAATTTACGGGTTTTAAATGATTGGCAATGGGAGGTAAAGCCTTCCATCGCTTTTATACCAATAGCCTGCGTTGTGACTAGAAATAAAAATTCCCGCCTTATCAAGAGGCAGGAATTCATTAGGATCGGAATAACAGGTCTAGTTTTTTAATTTTGTACCACGTCTGGGCGTAGGGTTTCTATTAAGGCGCCTACTTCAGCGATCAGGTCATTGGGCACTCCGTTCTGAGTAGCGCCGATGACAACATCTGCAATAAACTGGTCAAAATCAGCATCGTCTGACTTCATGGCCATCCTCGGATTTTGAGCCGGATCATGCGCCTTTACCATATCTAAACCACTGTAGGTAAAATTCTCTGCACCAGTAGCGACACAGAAAAAGTCGGTCAGGTTCTTACTTAAAACAGCAAAATTGGTTAGATTGCCACTGCCCACTTCTGATAATAATGTCGCAAAGAATGGACTCAACTCTGGGTCTGCCGCAATAACAAATATGGTGCTGTCCACCACTGAGCGAAGCCCCAAACGCCCAGCTTCAATCATCTGACCAGGATTGGCCGGGTCTGCTACCAAATCGCTGCCGCCCAATTTTTCATACAAAGTAGGTGTTGGATCTACTGTATCATCCTCGTTTTTGCAGGAAACAAACAACAATAGGGCAACTGCCACCATCAAAGAAAGAATGCGAAAATTCATAAGCTTGTGTTTATTTGTTGGGAAAAATGAATTTAAGACCATAGTCAAAGAACCAGTAAGCCATAGAAGAAACCACCAACTTTTAAAAGTATCGAGTGCTGCCCTGTCACCGGGCAGGAGCCTTGAGCCATTTCATCGCTCACTACAAAGCGTTCCATGTTCAAATCATAATTACTTTGAATATTTTCAAAAATCTGATCTGCTGATTGTATCCTGTTATCATGGCTAAATACTAGAATACCATCTGATTCATTGAAATAAACATGATTGACGCCTTCTGTTTTGGCAATACTATTTTTGACCGATTGAGCTAGGACTGGATCAATGGTTTCTTTGAAATCGATTCGACTTAGTTGCAAGGAAGATTTACCAGCCATGTCCGCATGACGATTGGCGTATAGCGCAATAGCGAAGCTCAGGGTAGAAAGGGTAAAAAGAAAGAGCAAAGCGATACTCCAAAGCAGGAATTTATTCTTTTTGACACGCATGATGGTAACTTTTCTATTACCTACGAGCCAAAACCTGTATCTGGTTTTAGAAAAGGGCACATTTTATTGTAATGCTCTAAAATTAGAGCCAAAATATAGGTGGCTCACCAAGCAACAACCATGATCCAAAATCAAACATCAATCAACCCTTCCTTGTACATTTCCCAAACCGGGCTGGCATGGCGCACCTGTTTTACCCCTTTAGCCACCAGTTCGATCGCCTCATCGATTTGATCTTTCGTTGTAAAACGGCCCAGGCTGAAGCGAAGCGAGCTTTGCGCCAACTCCCGCCTCAAGCCCATCGCGGTCAGTACGTGAGAAGGCTCTAGAGAGGCTGAGGTGCAGGCAGAACCAGAGGAAAGCGCTACTTTCTGGTTAAAAGTCATCATCACCGCTTCTGCTTCCGCCAGTCGAAAAGTCAAATTACACACATGCGGCAGCCGGTATTGGGTGTTCCCATTCACTGATACTTCTTCCAATTGTTCCAAAAGGGCACTTTCTAGCCGATCGCGCAAGCCGGCCAAGCGCTTGGATTCCTGCTCCATTTCCATTTGTGCCAAATGGGCGGCATGCCCGAAACCCACAATCCCTGGCACATTCAGCGTACCAGAGCGCATGCCCTCTTCGTGGCCGCCCCCATCCATCTGAGCGCCCACCTTCACCCGAGGAGCCTTGCGGCTCACGTACAAAGCACCAACCCCCTTTGGGCCATACATTTTATGGGCAGAAAAAGCCATCAGATGAACCCCCGCTTCACGGGGGGAAACCGGAATTTTGCCCACCGCCTGGGTGGCATCACTCATCAGTAATGTGCCGTGTTGTTCGCACAAAACACTAATGGCGGGCATATCCTGAATCACGCCTGTCTCGTTGTTAGCCCACATCACCGACACCAGAATGGTATCGGGGCGAATGGCCGCGTTGAGTTCGTCCAAGTCAATACGGCCATCGGGCAAGACCTCCAAATAAGTGATCTCGCCACCCAATTTCTCGATTCTGGCGCAAACATCCAATACGGCTTTATGCTCCGTTTTTACAGTAACGATATGACGCCCCTTGCGGTAGTACAATTCAAAGATGCCCTTCAAGGCCAGATTAACCGACTCCGTAGCACCAGAAGTAAAAATAATTTCCCGAGGATCGGCCTGGATCAAAGCGGCAACCTGGGCACGGGCTTGCTGTACCGCTTCATCGGCCATCCAGCCAAAAGGGTGATTCCTACTGGCAGCGTTGCCAGGCAGGTCATAAAAATAGGGCAGCATCCCCTTCAGTGCCCTAGGGTCAACCGGGGTAGTGGCATTATTGTCGAGGTAGATCAGATCGTTCTTTTTCATATTTCCAACTAATTAGTAAGGGCAAAATCGGGAACTTAATTTTTCTGGGTTACTAAACTTCCAAGCAAATTTATAAATTTGACTCACAATGAATCGCAAGGAATGGATGAAGCACTTTTGTTACCTTTATTATTAACACTACTACTCGGCTTGTTGTTGGGCACGTTGGGTGGCTGGCTGTGGGCCAGGATGAAGTTGTTCCATGGATTTGTGAGCAAGTCAGAGTTGGAACAGCAATACATTGCCAAAGGACTGTATGCCCAATTGCAGGAAAGGTCTGATGTGATGGCCGCCGATTTGAACGAGAAGGAAGTAGAAATCAGAACCCTAGGCAATCGCCTGGCCGCCCAGGAACAAAGCCTGCTGCACTTGGAAGACCAACTGCACAACCGGCAACAGCTCGAAGAGCAATCCAAAAATGTATTTGAAAACCTGGCCAATCGCCTATTGGAGGAAAAAGGCACAAAGTTCAGCCTCCAACATCAGGAACAATTGGGTCAGTTGCTGCTTCCCTTGCGGGAAAAAATCAAAGACTTTGAAGAACAGATTGAAAAGCGCTTTCTCGAAGAGACCAAAGACCGCATCAGCCTAAAAAAAGAAATCGAACACCTGCGCGAGCTGAACCAACAGCTCAGCCAGGACGCCAACAACCTGGCTGGCGCACTCAAAGGAAATAGCAAAACACAGGGCGACTGGGGCGAAATTCAACTGGAATTGCTATTGGAAAAAGCAGGTCTGGTCAAGGGCATCCATTTTGTCGCCCAACCCACCTACACCGATGCCGACGGCCAGTTGAAAAGACCCGATTTTGTCATCCATTTACCGCAAGAAAAACACCTGGTGATCGACTCCAAAGTTTCACTCCGGGATTACGACCGCTTTTATGAAGCTCAGGATGACCTGAGTAGGCAAGCGCACCTCAAAAGCCATGTGGAAAGCCTTCGCCGGCACGTCAAAAACCTGAGCAGCAAAAATTACCAACTCCTCTATCAGATCAATTCTCCCGACTATTTATTGCTATTTGTACCCATCGAGCCTGCTTTTACCCTGGCGGTTCAACACGACCAACGCCTGTTCCTCGATGCACTGGATCAAAACATCGTTCTGGTCAGTGCTTCTACCCTACTGGCCACCATGCGAACGGTCGCTTATTTGTGGAAACAGGAAAAGCAAAAAAACAATGTTTTAGAAATTGCCCGTCAAAGCGGGATGCTTTACGACAAATTTTGCAACTTTGTCACCGATTTAAGGGAGGTGGGTACCCGATTGGATCAGGCCCAACTGGCGTATGGTCATGCCATGAACAAACTGATCGATTCGAGAAAGTACGGCGATACCCTGGTAGGCCGGGCGCAAAAGATCAGAAACCTAGGAGCAAAGGCTTCAAAAAAACTCCCGCCTGACTTATTGCGCGCCCACCTTGAAGAAGAAGAATAGTTTAAATGCTTTTGAACATGCAACATATTACTTACCTGTCAGTCATTCTGACTTCCTTTATCCTCGTTTTTTCCTGCAATCAAAAAGAAACGGGTCAGGAAAGCGGCCAATCCCTTTCGGGACCACTGTTCCATCTTGTACCAGCCAGCCAAACTGGCATTGATTTCAACAATGAGATTATTGAAGACGCGGTTTACAACCACATTTTGCGCGACGATATTTTCCACGGTGGTGGAGTGGCTGTTGTGGACATCAACAACGACGGCCTGAAAGACCTCTTTTTTGCCGGAAACATGGTGAGCGATCGCCTGTACCTCAACAAAGGCAATTTAAAATTTGAAGACATTACGGATAAAGCGGGCATTCGGAATAATACCTGGTCAACGGCGGTAGCGGTAGCCGATGTCAACAACGACGGTTGGATGGACATCTACGTGGGCAAATACATGATCGAAGACCCGGAAAAAAGGGAAAATGTTTTGTATATCAACAATGGCAAATTGGGCTTCACCGATCAGGCTGCCGCATATGGCATCAACGACAACGGGCATTGCACAGCCGCCAATTTTTTCGATTATGATAAAGACGGCGACTTGGATCTTTACGTAGGCAATCAACCTTTTGTCAGTAAGCACGTACGGGCTGCCATGGAATCTCAAATCGACAAGACCCAATTCACCGACCGCTTGTTTCGATTCGACAATGGCAAATTTACCGATGTCACCCGCCAGGCTGGCATTATGAACTACAACTATACCCTCAGCGCCACCGTCAGCGACCTCAATAACGACGGTTGGCCCGACCTTTATGTGGCATCCGATTATGAAGAACCCGATTTTTACTGGCAAAACAATGGCAACGGCACTTTTACCGACCTCATCCATACCGGCATGCGGCATATCAGCAATTTCAGCATGGGCGTGGATTTGGCCGATTTCAACAACGACGGCTGGATAGACATCTATTGTGCCGATATGGCGCCAGCCGATAATTACCGCTCCAAAGCGAATATGAGCGGCATGAACCCGGAAAAATTCTGGGGCTTGGCCCTACATGGCTATCACTACCAATACATGTTCAACACCTTGCAATTGAACAATGGCAATGGCACCTTTAGCGAAATCGGCCAAATGGCTAATGTTTCACAAACGGACTGGAGTTGGGCCACTTTGTTTGGCGATTTCGACTGCGATGGCAACAAGGATCTGTTTGTGTCCAATGGCCAATTGCGCGATACCCGCAACAAGGACTATGTCAACAAGCGCAAAGCTGTCATGGACTCTCTGGCCAACGCCGCCCGGGAAAAAGGAGAAAGACCCCAAATCAACTCCTTGCTATTGGTGGACATGGCACCGGCTGAAAAATTGAGGAACTACCTCTTTGTCAACAACGGTGACCTGATGTTTGAAGACAAAGCAGATGTGTGGGGTATGCCGGAAAAAACCTGGACACAAGGCGCTTCTTATGCCGATTTGGATAACGACGGCGACCTGGATATCATCCTCAGCAACATGAACGACCCAGCCTATATTTATGAAAATAAAGCGGTAGATCAAAAAGTTGGCCGCTATCTGAAGCTACAACTCCAGGGCGACCACGGCAACAACTCCCTTTCCTACGGCGCCAAAGCCTGGATTTTTTATGGTGATCAAATGCAGGTACAAGAAGTGTCACCAGTCAGGGGCTATTTTTCCTGCTCCGACCCGGATGTTTTATTCGGCTTGGGCGGTGTCAAAACCATTGATCGTTTGGTAGTAACCTGGCTAGATGGACGCATGATCGAAATGACAGATGTAAAAACCAACCAGGTGCTGACCCTCAAACAGGCGGATGCCAAGCCCGGCTCTTTTTCGCCTTTCCCCAAAAAAGCGGCCTTGTTTAAAGACCATACCCAAACCAGTGGTATTGCCTATGCCCATCGGGAAAATTTATACGACGACTTCAAAGACGAAGTATTGCTTCCACACCGCATGTCGCGCCTCGGCCCTTGCACTGCCGTAGCGGATGTCAATGGCGACCAGTTGGAGGACATTTACCTCGCAGGCGCAGCAGGTCAGGCTGGGGAAATGTACCTACAACTGCCGGGCAGCCGTTTTCAAAAATTAACTGCTGGCCCCTGGCAATCCGATGCCGCCTGTGAAGACGTGGATGCCCTGTTTTTTGACGCCGACGGCGACCAAGATATGGACTTGTATGTCGTCAGCGGGGGCAATGAATACAGCGAGGGTGCGCCCCAATTGCAGGATCGACTGTACCTCAATGATGGAAAAGGCAGCTTCAGCAAATCCAATCAATTACCTTCCATGAGCGTCAGCGGTGGGGTTGCCAAAGCGGGTGATGTGGATGGCGATGGCGACCTCGATTTGTTTGTGGGTGGGCGCCAGGTACCTGGCAAATATGGCTTCCCCGCAAGAAGCTACCTGCTGCTGAATGACAAAGGAAAATTCACCGATGCTACCGAACAAATTGCACCAGATCTGGTCAAACCCGGTATGGTGACCGACGCTCAATGGCTGGATATAGACCAGGATAAGGATGCTGATCTGATGCTGGTGGGCGAATGGATGCCCCTGACGCTGATGCTCAACAACAATGGCACGCTAGAGGACGCTACTGCTGCGGCAGGTTTGGACAAAACGGTTGGATGGTGGAATCGGCTGGAATACGCCGATATGGACGGTGATGGCGACTTTGATCTGGTAGCTGGCAACTTAGGGTTAAATATCAAATACAAGGCTTCTGAGGAAGAGCCCTTTAAAGTATATGTAAAAGACTTTGATGGCAATGGTACGAACGATGTTTACCTGGCCTACTATGGCTTGGATGGGGTTTGTTATCCTGTCAGGGGGCGGCAATGTTCTTCTGAACAAATGCCCTTTATCGCCGAAAAATTCAAAACCTACCACGACTTTGCGCTGGCCAGTGTCGATCAAGTATTGGGCGACTTACAGGAAGGCGCTGTGTCTCACGAAGCTTATTTGTTTGAATCGGTTTACCTGGAAAACCTGGGTCAGGGGCAGTTTAATGTCAAAAAGCTGCCCAACACGGCTCAAACGGCGCCCATTTTTGGGATCGCCATTCAAGACTGGAATAAAGACGGCGCACAAGACATCCTTGTAGCTGGAAATTACTACGAACGGGAAGTAGAAACTACGCGCTCTGATGCAGGTATTGGCCAGGTTTTGCTGGGCGATGGCAAAGGCCACTTCAAAGCGATGGCGCCTAACGAGACAGGTATCTTGGCCATGCTGGATGTACGCGATTTGGCGGTGGTAAAAAATGATCGGCAGGAAAGCCTGGTATTCGTGGCGAATAACAACAACGGCCTGCAGGTATATGCCCGATAATTTTCTTTTTTCTTCTATTTCAAATCATACCGACATTTCTGCCTTGAACAGTACTTTGTGCTCTTTTGTGGACTCATCTGTTTGCAGGTAAATAAAAAAGCAGGCATTAGCACCATTTTTTGAACCACACCCGCCTATGCAGTTGCCTGCCCGGCCCGCCCGACCGAATCAATCCGGGCGGTATGAGCTGATGCCGATACGCTTCAGTGGAACGGACGGGGGCAAGAAGAAACAAAGGGCACAAAGTGTGCTAAAAAAATTTTAGCCGATAGAGTCTTCCACTGATATTTTGTCACCGCTTCGCAGTCCTAGAGTGAAAACCGCAGGCATGGAAATGGTACAAGGAAGCCTTTGTACTTCCCGATTTTGCAGTGCTTCACAGGAACGGAATGACAAATCACGTGGAGCTGACAAGCCATATTTAGCGGGTCACCCCGCTAAATTGTGGAATGTAACCAATTTGTCCTGTTTTGTACTTGAATTTGAGCCGTTAAGATAGCGCTACGCTGTAGCGCGCGGT
>CALMIR010000106.1 GCA_937864265.1 uncultured Saprospirales bacterium
GCAATGGGTGTGCGGCAACACTGAGAACACTGAGATAGTAAGGCACTAAGGGGCGTTGGGCAATGAGTGTGAGGGGCAACACTTAGGCACTAAGAAAGTAAGATATTAAGTGGGGTGTGGCGACGGGTGTGGAGGTCGTCAAATTCTGCAAATCAATATCACTCATCTGGTAGCAGGGCGTAATATTCATTGACCAAGTGAATGGCTGATTGAGAGATATTGTCCGTAAAAAAATTAATTAGAATGCCTTTGGGTTTTTGAGCCAATTTCATGTAGGTAAGTAATTGCGCTTTGTGTACAGGAAGCACAGTTTCTAATGCTTTTAGCTCTACAATCACAGTATCTTCTACCAATAAGTCCATTCGGAAACGCTTATCCAGTGTTCTGCCTTTGTATGGTATAGGCATACGAGCTTGATGTTTAAATTCATAGCCCTCTGCCATAAGTTCTTCCAACAGGCAAAATTCATATACTTCTTCCAACAGTCCTGGGCCTAAATGTCGGTGTACTTCAATGGCGCAGCCTACGATGCCATAACCCAATTGAGTAACCCATTTTTTTGTCATCACCTGTTTATTTAAAATAGTTTCCCATGCTATAAATTTTCATCCCCTAGCCAAGACCACACACCACACACACTTAGTGTCTTACTATCTCAGTGTTCTTAGTGTTGCAACACACACCACACACCACTTAGTGCCTTACTGCCTTACTGTCTAAGTGTTGCCCCTCACACCCATTGCTCCACAAACCCTTACTGCCTTCCCGCCCGGCCTGTCCGAATGGACTACGTCCAGGCGGAACGACCCGGTCGGACGGGAGTTTCTCTGTGTTGCAGCACACACCACACACACCACTTAGTGCCTTACTGCCTTACTGTCTAAGTGTTGCCCCTCACACCCATTGCTCCACAAACCCTTACTGCCTTCCCGCCCGGCCTGTCCGAATGGACTACGTCCAGGCGGAACGACCCGGTCGGACGGGAGTTTCTCTGTGTTGCAGCACACACCACACACACCACTTAGTGCCTTACTGCCTTACTGTCTAAGTGTTGCCCCTCACACCCATTGCTCCACAAACCCTTACTGCCTTCCCGCCCGGCCTGTCCGAATGGACTACGTCCAGGCGGAACGACCCGGTCGGACGGGAGTTTCTCTGTGTTGCAGCACACACCACACACACCACTTAGTGCCTTACTGCCTTACTGTCTAAGTGTTGCCCCTCACACCCATTGCTCCACAAACCCTTACTGCCTTCCCGCCCGGCCTGTCCGAATGGACTACGTCCAGGCGGAACGACCCGGTCGGACGGGAATTTCTCTGTGTTGCAACACACCCAAACTCTCACTCCACACCCACACTACTCAAACTCATTCCTCACCTCAAACCCTGCCTCCTTCAGCAATTGATCCCTCCGGAAAAGCAGCACATCCGCGTGCACCATTTCCCGCACCAGCATCGTCAGATCGTATTTAGGCTCCCAGCCCAACTTTGTCCTCGCTTGAGTCGGATCGCCGATCAGCAAATCCACTTCCGAAGGACGGAAATAGCGCGGATCAATAGCCAGAACTTCCTGGCCGGGCTGAACAAAGAAATCCGGATGCCGAGCTGCTGCCACCACAGCGACTTCTTCCTGGCCTTTGTTCCTAAACTCCAGTTCAATCCCAAGTTGCCGAAAGGCCAGGATCACAAAATCGCGTACCGATGTCGTCTTGCCAGTGGCAATGACAAAATCTTCCGCCTGATCTTGTTGCAGCATCAAATACATCGCTCGCACATAATCTTTGGCGTGTCCCCAATCCCTTTTGGCATCGAGGTTGCCCAGATAAAATTTCTCCTGTAAGCCCAGGCCGATTTTGGCCACAGCGCGGGTAATTTTTCGGGTAACAAAGGTTTCACCCCGCAAGGGCGATTCGTGGTTGAACAAAATGCCATTGCAAGCATACATACCATACGCTTCCCGGTAATTCACCGTAATCCAATAGGCGTATAGCTTGGATACAGCATAAGGCGAGCGGGGATAAAAAGGCGTTTTTTCCGATTGGGGTACTTCCTGTACTTTGCCGTACAATTCAGAAGTAGAGGCTTGATAAAAGCGGGTTTTTTGTTCCATACCCAATAGCCGAATGGCTTCTAGGATGCGAAGCGTTCCCAATGCGTCGGAATTGGCCGTATATTCTGGCGACTCAAAACTCACCTTCACATGTGATTGGGCACCCAAGTTGTAAATCTCATCGGGTTGAATTTCCTGTATCAAGCGGATGAGGTTGGTGCTGTCGGTCAGATCGCCGTAGTGGAGGATGAAATTGAGGTCTTTTTCGTGTGGATCCTGGTACAAGTGATCGATGCGGGCGGTATTGAACATCGAAGACCGCCTTTTGATACCGTGTACTTCGTAACCGAGCTCGATCAACAATTCACTCAGGTACGCGCCGTCTTGTCCGGTAATACCGGTTATAAGGGCTTTTTTCTTCATCGGTTATGGATTTGTAGTATTAGGGAATATAACGCAAAGCGGCACAATTTTGATTGGCCGGGCTTGAAGCTGGGCTTTGAGGGGCTAGGACTAGAGCTATGCTTTTTGAGTATAACGCTAAAGCGTCACAAGTTTGAGGTGTGGGTGTGGGTTTTGCTAGGCTTTGCCCTGCTCACACGTCGATTCCTCAACAGCGTAGCCTATCGCCTTGCCATCGATTCCTCCCTGCCCGACGACGAAGGAGGCGGGAGCAGCCCAGCCTATCGCCCCGCCCTATCACAGCCCTATCCCAAACAGCGCTCCGATCGTACTGAGCCGATACTGCCCAACTTTTCGCAGGGGCTTGAGTATAGTGGTGTAAAAACGAGGCTTGAGGCCATTGATTTCCCAGGCCAGGCGGTCTTCCCCATTGGCGTGCAGACGCGCTTTGAAAGAGCGATTGCTCATACCGCCCATGCGCATTTTAACCAACACTTCAGGGATATACACGGTAGAAATGCGGTTTTTAAACAAAAAGCGGAGCATCAATTCGTAATCGGCTGCCATTTGAAGTTGGGTATCGAAAAGTCCCAAGCGTTGATACACTTCCCGACGCACAAAAAAGGTAGGGTGCGGCGGCATCCAGCCGTATAAAAAGCTATTGCTATAGTATTTGCCCGATTTCCAATGGCGAACGACCCGCTTTAAATTATCGTGCTCGACATACTGCAAATCGCCATAAACGCTATCGGTTTGATGAATGAAAAACGTCTTGGCGACTTTTTCCAATACCCGCTTATTCGGATAAAAATCATCTGAATTGAGAATACCGATGACATCGCCAGTAGCTAGAGCAAGGCCTTTGTTTAGCGCGTCGTAGAGGCCATTGTCTGGTTCTGAAATGAATTCTTTGATCTTAGTACCCGCTGCATGGATGATATCCAGGGTATTGTCGGTAGAGCCGCCATCGACAATGATGTGTTCAATGTGCGGATAGGTTTGATTCTGAATAGAATCGATGGTCGTCTTTAATGTAGCCCCGCTGTTGAAAGTTGGTGTAATGATACTGATGCGTAAGGGCTTAAATCGTTTTTGGATCATGATGCTCAAGGGAATCATTATTTTTGGGATATAAGCTATCAGTCATTTGGTTATTGATGTTAGTTGCTGCATGCTAGAATGGGTGTATGGGTGCGTGTGTCTGATGATAACATTTTAACTAAAGGCCTGAGCTTTTTTCCCAATGTACGAAAAATGACAGTTGCCATAAATTAATGCTGCTCTAACCGTTTATGTGACCAAAAACTACAGCTTAGGTAAAAAATTTCACTTCCTGCGGAAGTTTTTCTACCCATTCAAGCCGTACCCACAAAAGTGGTCAAAGCATAAAATCATTTAGAAAACCCAGACCATAGGCTTCAAGTTCGGTGCATCAACCTATGACTAAGTTTTGCTACTTCTTTTTAGTGCTTATTGTTCGTAGTCTTTTTTTGATGGCGGGATTGCCCTGGTAAACCCAGTAAGCTTCCAAATCTTTACTGGCTATACTACCCACAGCCAGAACGGCGTGAGAATGGCAGGTCACCCCCCCTGTTACAATGGCTTTCGCACCGATCCAAACGCCCTCTTTAAGGACGATTTTGCCGGTGATCAGGTCAAATGTGGGCTTAGTGTAGTCGTGATTGCCACAAAGTAACAACGCTCCTTGCGAAATACAAACATTTTTCTCAATAAAAATATTGTCCAGATTATCGAGCCAAGCGTTTTCGCCAATCCAAACGTCGTCGGCAATACACAGTTTCCAGGGATACTTGATGTTGACCCCGGGCTTGATGACGACATTTTGCCCCACTTTTGCGCCAAAACAGCGCAAAAGTACACATTTCAGTTGGGAAAAAGGATTCCAGGCCGGAACAAAAAAAATCGCGTTGATACAATACCAAAGCGCTCTTTTGACGATTCCCGCTCCGGGATCATACCAACTATTGTCGAATGTGCTTAGATCGGTTTTGTTCAATTTGTTGGTTTTTGCAATTGAAAATCGAAAATTCCTTGTTCGTTGATCATAATTCTGATGTACGATTAACGATTTTCGGGGTTTCTTACAGCTGAAATCCAAAATCCTCTGTTATGACGTGCTAGATGGATTTTTGGTGCTCAATTCCGAAAATTCTTTGAAAAGTTTTTTTACATCAACACCCAATTCTAATCCAACCTGTTCCAAGGTTTTTCCTGTGGATAGTTTATAGGTGATTTCAACAATCATAGAATCTATCAAAAAACGAAACCAAAAGCCTTGCAAAAAGTGAAATATCAACCCTTTGCGTCCGTCTAAAAAACCCAATTTAAAAAAGTACCTGTAAACAAAATATAAGAAACTCCTCCAAAACAGCGGTGCTCGCATGAATACATTATTTTTTAGCCAGCGCCTTTTCTCAATAGGATTGCCCCTTAAATTAGGCTGCACCTCACCCTTGTTTTTTTGCATTTTCTGTACAGCTTCCATCGCCTCGAAAACAGCCCACTTAGCATGGCCTATCGTAAAATCCCTTAAATTATCCGTAACTGTATCGATGATGTCAATACCTGCGGGGATAGTTTCTGCAACTCCATCCAGTACAAAGTGTTGGTCATACACCTTATCTTCGCATCGGCCTTTAGTTACCCGGAACAGCCTTAAATGATAGTTTGGATAGTGCCCACCGTATTTAATCCATTGGTCAAAAAACATCGTTTTACGGCTAAACATGTAACCATCTACATCTTGTACGCTTGGATCAAAACTTGTTAGCCAAGCAGCCAATTCTGATGTTAACCGCTCCCCCGCATCCAAATGAAAAACCCATTCTGTATTATAGGGATTCGCTTGTTGTGCCCAATTCCTTTGTGCAGAGTAATTCTCAAATGGATGCTGAATAAATCGAATTTTTCTTTCATCCAAAATCTGAAGCGTGGCATCTGTGGAAAAAGAGTCAACCACAAATATGGAGGCATTTATGCCTTCCAAACTGTCTAAGCAGCCCGGCAGGTTAGCTTCTTCGTTGTAGGTGAGGATGAGAATGGAAACTTCCTTAAGCACGATTCAATTTATTTTGCAAAAGTTTTTCATATACTTCTATCCAAAGGTCAATATTTTGATGGACATCGAATTTTTCTTGAGCAAGCCTACTTGCATTAAAAGACAATCTTTCGTACTTCTCAAGAGACATATCCAATATAGTGTCTATGATTTGGGCTAGAGCATGAGGATCATTATCAATCCAATACCCAGCACGGAATTCTTCTAATGCAGCCCAAGGCGTCCCTTTCGAGGCAATAACTGGAGTACCTTGTGACAAGGCTTCCACTACTACATTTCCAAAGTTCTCAGAATGAGAAGGCATAAAAGAAAAATATGCTTTCGCCAACAGTTCTTGTTTGGCCTCCCCGGCAATATGCCCCATAAATGAAACCTGTCGATTTAAATCGAGTTGCCTGGTTAAATCTTTAAGCTTTCCGCCGTATTCGTTTTCGCAATCTCCTGCCACAATAAGTCGAAATCCAGAGGACTTAAACAGTTGGGAAATTGCTAATGCTTGAATAAGATTCTCGATGGCTTTTTTAGGATGTATGCGACCGATATATAGAAAAAAGCTGTCTTTTTCACTAGAAACCGGAGTAGGTAATTCCATATAATTTGGCAATAAAATGGTCTCATATCTTTTGCTGAAGATATTTTGAATGTACCGCAGCTCTGCTTCACATGTTGCATGAAATGTGAAATGCCCGAACGGAAGAATTAGCCTTTGTATCAAAAGCAAAACTGTTTTTTTTTTGTACGTACTGTACATCAAAGCTGGTGGATCAAGCTCTCCACGGGGAGACCAAACTACGGGCTTCCTAAAAAACAAATTGTTAATTAGTGCCGTCAACCAAGATAATGGATAAAAGATGGCTGTCAAATGAATTATGTCAGCCTTATGCATTTGCTTTATTGTGGTAAATAATAGCCTGAGCGGTAAATAATGTATGCTGGTAGGTACATAAATAACCTCACCATAGCCCTGGTTCATCCATTTACCTGGTGCAATACTGTGTTCAGGCAATATGCCTTGTGTCGTACTTGTCACGGATACGGATACTCCTTTTTCAAATAATGCCTTGGCCATCCAATAAATAGTATTGTTTGGCCCCCCTGTTTGGGAGGGAAAATAAGCTCCTATGGGATAGAGGATTTTCAATGTACGTATCCTATTTCTTGAATATCAAATTGGCAAAATCTGGTATGTCATTGATACTGGTTATTTCAATATGAGTGTGCTACAAATTAGTGGTAAATCAATATATCAAGCAGCTTTTTGCTGCT
>CALMIR010000107.1 GCA_937864265.1 uncultured Saprospirales bacterium
TCGGAGATGAAATCATCTTCTACTGTCATGATGTCCCTGACCTCTTTTTCTTGGGCTGCGGCTTGTAAGCGCCGAATGATGGGACGAAATTTTTCCGGGAAATCTATTTCTTTCACATTCATGATGTGGTGGTTTTCTTGTCTGTTTTCCTGGTCAAATACACTGAGCAACAGTTCCAGTTCATCTCGACGCTTTTTACTCAGGGCAGGAATATTGATAACGATACCTTGATGAAACAGCGCGTCTATGAAATGGTTCTTTTCACCGATCACCTCGCGCGTGTAGCGGTCGCGTATGACTCTGTCCACATTTATTATCGGAATACCTTCAAAGCCCTCTAATCGTTCGCCCAAAAAGTAAAGGGGTAATATGGGAATGCCGCTTTTGTATCGCTTGCCCGCCACATCGGATACCCATTGAAAGAAGTTCTCGTTCATATACTGTTTGCCCAGGTATTTGCGAAAGCGCATGCTCTCGTTGGTGAACTTGGACTTCTGTATTTCAATGAGGATGATTTTTTCGCTGCCATCAGCCTGGCGGATTTTTGCGGAAAAATCGAGGCGATAAATAGAGAGACTCAAGGCTGTTGTGATCGGGCGATGCTTTTTCTTTTGATCGATGTCCACACTTAGCTCTTGGGGAAGGAACTCCAACGAAATGATATCCAAACCCGTCACAGCGGAGAGGAATATTTTGGCTACCTTGTTGTCTTCCAACAAGTACTTGAACACCACATCGTAAATGGGATTGGCTATTTCCACAGTGAAAACGGGTTAAGATACAAAGATACAGCTTTATGGGCTTCCGATCAAGACCTGTTGTATTTGGGTCACTCTAGTGCTCAAAAGCCCTTACTCTTCCTCCTCCACCGCCTGTTCCAAACGGATGATATTGCCCGCCAGGCGCTTGGCTTCCAATTCGGCATTGCGCCACCATTCTGCGCCCCAAAGGAATAGTACCCGCTCAGCAGGCACAGGCAAGGATTGCCGGGCTTGGTGCTCCCATTCGTAGTCTGTTGCTTCGTGGTGTGCCTGAAAACCATCTGCCAGCAAAGCAAACGATAATTGTTTTCGCTGGATGGCCCTGATGAACAAAGCGTGCTGGAAAGCATCCAATTGCAAGCGCCCACTTTGAAAATAGGGCTTCAACGCTTGGGCCGCCGCTTCCAAAAAGGTAGCATTAACCGATTGATCCGCACTGCTTTTTTCCAACTGATCCTGTGCGCGTTGTACGACAGCTTGGCAGTCATCGGGCGTTTCTGCTTGGATAAAAGCGCAGTAATTGGCCAAAATATACGTACCGGGATGATCGACAGCCTGACTCATTTCCGCCAGATCCTTGTTGGGGACAGAATTGAAATAATGCAGCTCCGATTTAGTCATGCCCATCAGCAATTGCAGGGCAAAAACAGTTGCTTGTTCGTTCAATCGTTTGATATGATCGCTTAATTTTCCGCGCACATTGATCGTGCCAAAGGTGCCTGAAATCATCAACACATCAAAAGGCTGGCCGCCAACTTCATCTAAACTCAGTATTTGAAGGCCGTTTCGTTCCAGTTGTTGAATGGTTTCTACCCCAGGCGAACGCTTCTGTTTGATGCGCAGCAGGTAGGAGGCCATCAAGTTGCGCTGCCCTTTGGTGAAACAAACGATGCCTACGGAAGGATAAGTTCTTTGTGGCGTTTTTTGGATGGCATTCAATTTTTGGAGTATTTCCACTGTTTCTTCGCCATTGGTTTCGGTATCCTCCTGATAGCGACCATTCACCTGATAAAAATGAAGCTTGTTTTTTTCAAAAACAGGTGCCCCCAGTAAGAAGTTGCCCAACTGTGGGTTGAACACTTGCGTTAAAGGGCTTTCCACAGCGCCTCTTTTTTTCAAGGCTTCAAAAACAGGCACCGCTCCAATAGCCTGAGTGCCTAAAAAAACGACCTTTTTAGCCAAGCTGCTCAATACAGCTGCCTCAGCAGGGTGGATGTAATGGGCCTCATCCACGATCAGGTAGTCGAATACGACTGCCTGCCGGGCAAATAGTAAGATGGCCAAACTAGGCGTCATCAACAATGCCGGAACGATATGGGTAACGTCGGCGGCACTTTGGTCGAAAAGCGTTTTCAAAGACATGACCGCTGTGTCAACATCTCTTTTTGCAAGAATCGTATCATAGGCTTTTCGCTGCTGCTTGATGCTCCTGATGGCTTTTTCGCGTTCTTTCATCCAGGTGTTTAATATAGCAGCGGGCATCATTTGCCGAATTTTAGCTACCAGATCGGAATATTCCTGCAAAATTTCGGTAGAAAAAGGCAGTACCGGCTCATAAGTGTTGTTGAGGCAGTGATAAAAAAACCAACTGTCAAAAGCCGTTTCCCAATTTTGGGGTTGTATTTTGATCAGTGCCCGCACCAATCGCCGGGTTTCTTCAGTCAATTGCAGCCAATGTTTTTGCCAATCATAGAACACCTCAAAATCGGTCAGGCTCCTAAAAGTGCCTTGCAAGCGTTCCATACATTCTTCCAGGAAGCGCTGGCGCTTGGAAATCGTCAGGTTGTTGTTACTGATGGGCAATTGGTACAAACCGGCTTCATTGATTTGATCCACCAATTGGTCGAGGTCATTTTCCAGTTTCTCAATCTGATCTTTTACGCCCAGCTTGGGATTGACTGTTTTATGGCTGAGTCGGCTGACTTCTTCCTGTAAATGATCCTGTAGCTGAAAACGCCAGTTTTGTAGCGCCTTTTCAAAGGACAAAATTTGTTGCCAGGCATCGGATACACTCGGGTTTTGTTCGGCGGATGAAAACTGGAAATCAAAATAAGCACTTGATTCATAGCTTTTTTTAATTTGCTCGTAGCTAGCCAAAAATTGAGCGCGCGCCTGCATTAACTTTTTAGAGCGGCCAGAAACCGCCGATTTTAGCTGAAGCGAAAAATTGGAGGCCTGCTCAAAACTATCTCCAAAATGCAATTTGTGGTCGGCCACCTGATCTTTTATCGCCGCCAATTGGCGGGCAAAATCGTGGTAATACCATTCATAATGGGCAAACAATTGCTCCGCGTACAGGCTCACCCCTTGAGCCATGCGATGCTGCAGCAACTGGCCTTTGTCCAAAAATGATCGGACCTGTTTTTCAATAAAATCCCGCGCATCGGCCTTTTCCAAATGCAAAAAAATGCCGGAGTGTAAGTCGTTCAATGCGTGTTTGAGTGTGCCTATGGGCGCATAGAGTTGGCGCGATTGCTCCAAAATCGGCCGCAAGCGTTCGTATTCCGAAGTGGTAAAAGTATAATCTTGAGGATTTAGTTGGGCGCTGAGTACTTCTTTTCCTTCTGTTTTACTGCTTTTTAAATACGTGCCCAGGGTGTTGACCCAGCTTTGCTCGTAAAAAACGGGGTTCCTGGAATTGTGATAAGCCTGATCCAGTTTTTGTCTAATCCTCCAGGCCTTATCCAAGGCTATTTGATACCCTTTTTCATCAAAAGGGGGTAATTCGGGCGCTTTGCTCTGGAATATGGATTTCAAAATCTCCAAAAACAAGGTGCTATCTTGAACCGCATCCCTCAGCAGGAAAGTGAGTTTGGCAATACCCGATTGATCCAGCCGCTTTTGCAAAAGCAAGAGGTTACTCATTTTAGAAGAAACCAATAGGCATTTTTTATTATTGGACAAGGCATTGATCAACAAATTGGCGGCGGTTTGGGACTTGCCCGTTTCTGCCTGGCCGTTGATCAAGCTAACCCTATTTTCGCGGATACGCTTCCAAGCCGTGGCTTGCTCTGGCGTTTGGGGATAAAACACAAAAGGATGCCCAAAATCTTCCGTTTCAACCGAAGCTGTTTCCCGTTCCGGGTACAGCACAGCCTGCGCTTCAATCGGAAAAGTGCTGATAGCTCCCGACCAGTAAATAGCCCCGCACTCAGGAATGGATAGCAGCGCTTCAGCATCCAATGCGGACCTTAGGTTCACTTGTGAAATGGCCTGCCCCAGTTCTAGCTCAGAACTGATTTGTTGACAAAGGTTGATCAGTTCCTGACCAGTGATGATGCCATCTCTGAAATATTTCTCGTACAGGGGTAAAAAATCCTGCTGGTACTGCTGCCGGAAATATGTAATTAAAAAAGGGTTGATATCGATTTGTTCCCCTGCCGTTCTGGACAAAGTCCACTCGCCAGTTGGGCGGCTTCCGGGTTCGAGCCGCAAACGCCACAGCAGTAGCGGCGCAACGATGGGTTCTGCTGCATTTTGAACAAAAAGCGGAAAGCCCATGGCCAGGGTATTGATGCCATTGAGGCGCTCGTCGTTCTTAGATTCAAAAAAAAAGTGTTGTAACAACTCCGCCGACTGCGTAGAAGGTTTGAGGGTGATTTTGAAAGACTTACCGCCGATGAATTTTTCCAACAAAGAAGTGGCAAGCGTCAATTGATGATCGTCCAGGCTATCTAAATCCATCTTTTTGACCCCAGAAGCGAGCATATTCTTAAAAATATGCCACACATTCGCCTCAAAAAAGGACAACGGTGTTTGATCCGCTGTGTACTGCATTTGCTGTTGGTTTTATATCCTGTTATCGAATGGGTCAAATATATTAAATCTTTGCCGGGAAAAGGTAGCCTTTGCTGATTATGAAAGCTTTAGCCTGATCATTTTGATTAAACAAATCGGGAAAAGCACAAAATTGCCACTGCAAAAATTTGGCAATACTGCGTTAAAGATTTGAAAAAAACGATCAATAAATCTAATTTACTGCTTGATAACCAAATACTTTTGTTTTGTTTAAAGATTTTTTAGCCAAAGTAATATTTCATTAAACAAAACTAAAATTCTGACATAAATAGACAATGATTCCAAGCATAGCAGTTATCCTTACCGATGCACAAAGAAAGATACTTTGGGTCAACGAAGATTTTACACACATAACGGGTTATACCCTTTTAGAGGTTGTTGGAAAAAAACCCAGCTTATTGCAAGGGCCAGCCACAGACAAAGCAGCCATCGAACGTATGCGCCAAAACTTGGAAAATCACATTTCTTTTCGGGAAACCATTACCAACTACCGTAAAAATGGCGAGCCTTATCCTTGCCGACTCGTGATTCATCCCGTTTTTGACGACAGCCACAATTTGGTTAATTACATCGCTTTTGAAGTAGATGGCAACGAGGTGAAAGAGGAGTACAGCATTCCGCTGTTACAAGTGCGGGAAAAGTACAGCAGCAGCAGCCTGAGAGGCATCGATGAATTGAAGTTGTTTTTCCGGTTTAAAAACTTGTTAGAAAAAGAAAATTGGTACAGTATGCCAGATTTTTCGCTTAAAATGGCTGCCGATAAACTACAAACCAACACCAAGTACCTTTCCCAAGTAGTCAATATTCATAGCAACGTTAATTTTCAGACCTTTGTGAATACCTACCGCGTCAAGGAGGCTAAAAAACGCATGCTGGACGGCGACCACGACAATCTCACCCTTTTTGGTATAGCCCGGCAATGTGGTTTTCACAACAAATCTACTTTTTACAAGGTCTTTAAGGAAATAACGGGTCATACCCCTCGCTATTTCCTTAAAGAGCGTAAAAAGCTGATTAAGCCCGTTTCAGAAAATGGCGTACGGTAGAAACAGCTTGAGCGCGATGCAAAAACAATACGATCAAGCAGCTCACAAATACGACAACAGCCAGTATAAACAAAGTACCGCCGTCTCCCTGAACTTCTACCCCCAATTGGGTCAGGTGGGCCATAAGCGCCCCTGAAATAATGCCCAAGCCGCCAAGCGCGCCTAGCCAAGCCGTTCTAGGAACAATCAACAAGATACTAATGACCAACTCTGCAACGCCAGTTCCGATGCGCCCCCAAGGCTCCATACCCAATTGGCTGAAAATATATACGCTGTCGGGATGGGCCGTAAATTTAAAGTACAGGGTTTGAACCAACACACCGGCAGCAATCAGCCGGAACACCCAGGAAAGCAAGTTTTTCGTTTTCATCAATGTTTGTATTTATCTTTTAATAAGTTAGGAAAGGTCTTTTCTACTTTTTCCACCTTAGGGCGGCTGATGCGCTGTACATAAGGATTTTCAGGATGGGCTTCGTAGTAATCCTGATGATAGGCTTCGGCTACCCAAAATGCTTGATAAGGTTTCACTTCTGTGACGATAGGATCGGGAAATTTACTGGCTCCGGTCAGTTTATTGATCGCCTTATTAGCTGCTTTTTTCTGCTCATTGCTGTGGTAAAAAATGGCAGAGCGATATTGTGGCCCTATATCCGGCCCCTGGCGATTCAATTGAGTGGGATCGTGCGCCACAAAAAACACCTCCAGCAAAGTTTTGTAATCTACCAGGGTCGAATCGAAGTAAATCATAATGGCTTCGGCATGCCCGGTGCTGGCCCTTCCAACTTCTTCATAGGTCGGATAGGTTTCCTCCCCGCCGGAATAGCCGCTGATGACGTCTATCACACCATTGATGCGATCAAAAGCCGCTTCGGTACACCAAAAGCAGCCCCCGGCAAAGGTAGCCACACTGTATTGCTCATAACCTTTGCCTTTAACGTATGCGTCAATGGGCTGGATTTCCGTATTTTTTGGAGCTGTTTCTGTTGCTGCTTCCTCTGGAACAAAACTGAGGCTTACCGAATTGACGCAGTGCCGGGTTTGCTTACCGGTAAAGCCTTCACCAAAAAAGACATGCCCCAAATGGCCATCGCAGTTGGCACAAACGATTTCGGTGCGTTGCCCATCGGCATCCGGCAATTCCTTGACGTTATCCGCTATCATATCATCAAAACTAGGCCACCCAGTGCCGCTGTCAAATTTATCCGAGGAGCGAAACAAGGGCAGGTTGCACTGTTTGCAAATGTAAATGCCTTGCTCTTTGTAATTGTGAAAAGCACCGGAAAAGGCCCACTCCGTTCCTTTTCGCAAAATGACCTTTTTCTCGTCGTCGCTCAAGACATTATACTTGGCGGGATCGGTGATGACTTCGGGAAGGTCTTCTAGCCCAAGGGATTCCATGTTTTTATTTTGGGCACAGGCATTAAACAAAAGGCTGACAAATAGCAGCGTGAAAAAAGAAGATAACTTCATGTTTAAATGGATTTAACTTGTGGTACCAAATAATGATTAAAAAAGTAGCTGTACTCCAAATGTAACCTTTTTATGTCCTATAAGTTTGATACCGACAAAGTTAAGCCCACCCACCCTACTCAATTGTCGCGGTGGAGCTATTTTTATAGCTAGTGTTGAGGTTATAAGTAATCACCCAAAATCATTCGACACTTTTCATCTGTGGAAGGTATCGGATAATTTACTACTTAAAATACCACCACTTCGCGCTTCACTTCAAAGAAATCGGGTATTTGCATCCAAAAAGCCCCCAAAAAGGGTTATAAACCAGATAAAGCCTTTGAAGAACCCCAAAGGGGTGGCTGGATTAATTACCAAAGTAGGGCAATTACGTTCGTTGGTGTTCTGTCACCGCTTAGCGGTTCAAAGGTCTGCTGGAATGGAAGGGCGCAAGTATGGAAAGGATACAAGGAAGTCTTTGTGCTTCCCGATTTTGCAGTGCTTCATGGGAACGGAATGACAAATCCGGTGGAGCTGACAAACCATATTTAGCGGGTCACTTCGAGTGCCCCGCTAAATTGTGGAAATGTCTTTTGAGTGCTTTTTGTGCTGGAATGAGCCTTGCCTTGAGCCGTTAAGATAGCGCTACGCTGTAGCGCGCGGTCTAGGCTATATCGGGGCAACAGAGATACCGTTCCGCTGGAACGACTGGGTTAGCACGCTGGCAGGGCTATATCGGGGAATATAAAGGCGCTGGAATGGAAAAGATACAAGGAAGCCTTTGTGTTCTCTTGTGGATTTTGTGGTTTTAATGAGCCCTGCTTTCTTTGAACCACACCCGCCTATGCAGTCGCCTGCCCGGCCCGCCCGCCCGAATCAATCCGGGCGGTATGAGCTGATGCCGATACGCTTCAGTGGAACGGACGGGGGCAAGAAAAAAACAAAGGGCACAAAGTGTGCTAAAAAAATTTTAAGCTCAACCTAGCGGTACTAGAAAATAATAAAAGGGACAAGGTCGTTTTTTGTGCGCTTTGAGGTTCACAAGTAATTATCCAATATTATTCGATACTTTTCATGCATGGAAAGTTTCGGATAATTTAAATGAACTACTTAACTTACTAGCAGCAAAATCTTGACTAGAGCTGCCACCAATAATTCGCCTTGTTAGCAGGTGCCTCAATGAGCACTTTAAGCACCCGGCTTTGCTCCAGAGCAGCCAATTGTTCGGCATTAAGCGGCCATTGGAAAGTACCCGTTTCTACAGCCACACGCCCCAATTCCTGATAATCATCCTTGCCTCCATCCCGGTATTTGTTGCCAAAACTTGCCAGAATACGCGCCTCACCCGCTGTAGCGATGGGTCGCCAATCGGCCATCAGGGTGTTATTTTCCAACTTCACGCGAAAAGAGTCAAGCGAAACATCTCCCACAAAGGGTATCCCATCCATTTCCTGCTGCACGGCTACTGGCGCTTGTAGGTTCAAATGCCGTAAAATAGACGGCGTAATATCAATGATGCTCGGTGTACCTTGTGTAAAACGGCTGTTCAGATCGGCTGTATTGGTAACCATCCAGGTCGCTCTTTCCCGCTCGCTCTGCTCGCCGTGTTCTTTTCCAGTAAGTGCGTCCCTGCCGTGATCGGTCGTAATGACGATCATCCAATCTTCGCCCATTGCGATCCTTTTTTTTACAGCCTCCCAAACCTTTCCGACTTGAGCATCCGCTTTGCGAACAGCCTCATAAAATGCCTCGCTATCGCCCGCCTCATGGCCTATATCATCGGTGTATTGCAGATAGACCCATGACAAATCGGGGCCTTGCTCGGCAATGTACTTGCCGGCTTCTTCAGCCACCAATTCATCTATAGCCAACACATAATCGCTTCGTTCATCGTGGGGAAAACGAAGCGTATCCAATTCAAAGCCATCAAATGCATAATCGAGTTGAATGCCCCCTGCCGCTGACAAACCTTCGCCAACCAGGATGGTTCGGTTGTCCTGCCAAGTAGAAAAAATGGCTGTTTTCAATTCAGGCTGAACGGTTTCTGCTATCCTGAAAATGGTCCAATAGTTGTAATTGGGTTTTTGGTCGTAATTGTCCACTACGTTGTGCTTATGGGCCCAGGTGGCGGTCAGCAAATCCATATATCCAGGAGCTGAAATGGTCGGCGTCTCGGAATAAGTCCCTTTCTCACCCCCTACATAAGAATGGGTATAGCCTTTTACTCCGGCTATTTCATCGAGGACAGGTGTGGACAGTTTTTCGATGACATCGGCAGGAATACCATCAACGATGATGAAAACTGCCTTTTTAGGTTGATCGGTATTGGCTTTTTCAGTGGATCCGGGGGCTTCATTTTTGCAAGCGCTGAACAAGATCAGCAGCATAAAAATGGCAATAAAGGACGGTTTCATTTGTTATAAATTTATGATTTTCCACAAATATGGGAACGCAAAATCCGAGGACAACGCCTTGTCATCCTCGGATTCCATTAGCCTAGTGAAATTACCACTACTTATCCCACCACACGCGGGTGTTGATATTGTCGCCACCAATGCGCTGAGAAGCTGCCTGATAATTTGTCGCGTTCACCGATTGTTCCAAGCTGGGATACATCAGTCGAACCGGCACTTGGCCGTTGTTGACATTACCCGGCCCAGCCTGTATAAAATCGGGCTTGCCCGTTCTTTTCCAGTCAAACCAGGCTTCCATGCCGCAGTGGTACAAGGCCAGCCATTTTTGCTCAAACAGGTTGTTTTCGTCAAATGGAACTGCCACGCTTAAAAACTCATCCGGCATGGTTACCCCCCACTCTTCAAAAGCGGCTTGCACCCCGGCTTCATACCAGTCAGCCGCTTCTCCGCCGATGATATTGCGGTGGGCCGCTTCCGCAAACAGGAAGTTCAACTCGCTAAAGGGCATGAAAATAGCAGATATTTTAGCCGGATCATAAAAATAGGATGCATCTTTGGAAGCAAAATCGCCAGGGCGACCAATATCGCCTTGATCCTGCCCAGGTGCTGTACCAATATATTCCAGGATGCCATCCTCTTTTTCGTGTTCATCAAGCCATTCTTCAATGCGGGGATCGCTATTTTCCAGCAACAAATTGACAAAATGGGTGCTTGGAATCCCCAAGTAGTATTCGTACTCGCGCCCCAGCCCGGAAGAGTAAGGAGAAATATCGGGCGTTACACCAGAGTAGTAATACACCGCATTATCGTCAATGCTTTCAAATACCGGATATTGAGCCGGATTGTCCACGATAGCCTGCAGCGCGGCAGACACGTTTTGCACATTCGACGTACGCATTAACAAACGCACGCGCAGTGAATTGGCAAATTTGCGCCATTTGTGCATATCGCCGCCGTACAGCAAATCGCCCTCAATGCTGCTTGATTCGTCTATCAGTTGGTTGGCCTGCTCCAACTGAGCCAAAATATTGCCGTAAATGGACGCTTGCGTATCGTAAACAGGTGATAAAACGCCCACTTCGGCTTGGTTGGACTCACTAAAAGGCACATCGCCGTATGCATCCGTCAAAATACTATAGGAGAAAGCCTCCAAAATCAAGGCCACTGCTTCGTAGTTTGGCAGTTCATTTTCACTCCCGTAGCGTTTCACATCTTTGACATCCTGCAAGTAATCGTACAAATACCAGAACCGCGAATCGCTGGTCCAGTTGTAGATGTCCAACTGGTTGAATTCATAATTGGCCGTGTACTGGGCAACTATATCTGTAAAGCCATACGTTTCGGACACCAATAAATTCGATAAATCAAAAATAGCAGAGCGCAGCAGCAGGTCTCCACTTACAGTAATAGGCTCATTGGGATTGGTATTGATGTTTTCAAAATCCTGGGTGCAGGAAACGACACCCAACAGGATTGCTATGCTGAAAAGGTATTTTTTCATGGTGCTTAATTTAAAAGTCAAGGTTGATTTTGAATCCATAAGAGCGCGTAGATGGCAATTGGGTCACTTCAAATCCGGGAATCAAAGTGCCGCCGTTCAAGGCTTGGGCTTCGGGGTCTATATTGGGTACATCCGTCCACAAAGCCAGGTTATTGCCCACTAAAGCCAGGGTTAAATTGCCGATTCCTGCTTTGTTGAGCCACTTTTTAGGCAAGGAATAGGCCAAACTCAATTCGCGCAATTTGACATAAGAAGCATCGAAGCTATTGGCTTCGGCATTTTCACGGGGATAAACCCCTCCATAATACCAGGTTTCGGCATCTACCAAAGTGGTATTGGGACTATAAGTACCATCCGGGTTTTCGACCACTCCTTCACCAATGATTCCCTCTTCTCTACCTGGCAATGAACTGACCAATATACCGCTCTCATGGCCTATAGCATGGGTATAGGAATAAATGATACCGCCTTGACGGATATCGAACAAGCCATACAAGCGCAGGTTTTTGTAGCTAATGCCTGATGAAAGCCCTAGCATCCAATCTGGGTTATAATTGCCTACGCTTTCGCGGGGGCCTAATAGTGGCAAACCATTGGTGTTGTAAACGATCTGACCATCTGGTGCATGTACATAAGTATTGCCATAAATATCGCCCATGCGTCCCCCCGGGCGGGCGTCAACCGTAACACCGTCGGGGCCTTGAGCGATGATGTAAGATTCCAGATCGCCGTACAATTCCAGCACTTCGCTGCGGTTGGCTGTAAAATTGGCCATAATGTTCCACTCGAAATCGGCTGTGCGTACAGGCGATACACCCAGTATCAATTCTACCCCGCTGTTTTTGATTTTACCCGCATTGGCAAAAACCGATTCATAACCGGAAGCACCAGAAACCGCAAATGAAATAATCTGGTTGGTACTGGTGGTGTTGTAGTAGGTGATTTCCGTAAAAAATCGGCGCTTCAGGAAATAAGCCTCCAAACCCACTTCCCAAGAGTCCGTTTGTTCCGGCTTCAGCAATTCATTGGGCAATTGCGAAGGATTGGTTACGCTGTTGGGCAACAAGCCGAAGCGATAGGTTTTTTGCAACTGAAAAGGATCGGTATCCTTACCCACACGGGCAACGTTAAAGCGGGCTTTCAGGTAATCCAGGGCCGATCCCAGTTGCACCAATTCTGTAGGAATAATGCTTAAAGAAAGGGAAGGATAAAAATAAGCGTTTTCGTTAGCCGGCAGCGTCGAAGACCAGTCATTGCGAGCAGTTAAGTCGAGATAAAGAAAATCTTTATAGCCTATATTGGCAAAACCGTACAAACTGTTAACCCGCTTTTGGCCGTTGTAGCGTGACAATACCGGCGTTACGTTGATATTACCCAGGGTATAGATACCGGGAATGGCCAGGCTCTGTCCTTCCAGAAAGCTTTCAGAAACTTTTTGATCCAAACGATTGCCGCCCACCGATAGCTTGGTCGTAACATCTCCCATACGTTTGTCATAGCTCAATAAGAAATCGGCATTCGTTTCTTGAAAATCTATGCCCTGCTCGCGGTACATCCCATTGGGGTGATATACAGAACCCATTGGGCGGCGCGACCAGCGAAAATCATTGGAATAATCGGTACCTATACGAAGCATCAAAGACAGCTCTGGTGTAATTTGGTACATACTGGATATATTGCCAAAAAGGCGGTCTTTTTCAAAAGCGTTGATGTGTTCGTTGATAATCAGGAAAGGATTGTCCGCCCAAGTAAATATATTGCGCTGCTCGCGGTCTTCCACTGTCCAGTACTGTTTGAGCCAATCCAAATCCACATTGACATAGTTCCAGAGCAGGGCATACATCAGGCCCTGCCCACCGTATCCGGCTACAGGTAGGTTGTCGCTATTGCTCTTGATGTAGGTTGCGCTCACATTGATCGTCCAATCTTCACTGGGCTGGTAGCTGGTATTTACATTGAAATTATCGCGCTTCAGGTTGGTATTGGGCACGATTCCGGTATTGTAGGAATTGGCATAGCTCAGGCGAAAATTGCCTTTGTCGCCACCGCCTGTAATGGATATCTGGTTGTTTGAGTTGACACCAGTCTGAAAAAAATCATCCAACTGATAGCGATAAACAAATGGCTCCTCCGTGCCGTTGTCGAAACCGGGGCTGCCATCCTGCAAGATAGAGCGCCCTTCCACCAGCGATGGCCCGAAATTGGTACCAAAATCTGCGTAATATTCCAGCCCCCAGCCGCCGCCGTATTGGTTCTGAATTTCTGGCAACACCAGTGGATCGCTGTACATCGTTGAAGAGGAAACCTGTACGCCCAACCCTTTTCGGGCTTTACCCGATTTGGTAGTAATGACAATAACGCCGTTGGCCGCCCTCGAGCCATACAAGGCCGAAGCCGCGGCACCGCGCAGCACACTGATAGACTCAATATCCTCCGGGTTGATTTCGGAAGCTCCGTTGCCATAATCTGTTGGCATGTTGGCCTGGTCAATGCTGCCGCCACCTATACCGTAAATGTTGTTGTTCACCGGAACACCATCCACGACAAAAAGCGGCGAATTGTTGTTGATATTCAGGGAGCTTTCGCCGCGAATCACGATGCGGGAAGAACTGGCAACCCCGTTGTTTACCCCAGTTACCTGCACCCCGGCAAGGCGACCAGACAAGTTGTTGAGCAAATTGGGCGAACGGACGGTATTCAGTTCTTCGCCCGATACTTCTTGTACCGCATAGCCTAGGGCTTTTTTGTCCCGCTCGATACCCAGAGCCGTTACAACGATTTCATCAAGCGCTACACCGGAGGCCATGGTAATGATCACTTCGTTCTTGCCTTCCAGGGAAAAAAGTGCATCGGTATAACCCACATAGGAAGCCATCAGTGTAGCATTCGCATCCTTCACATTCAACGTGAAGTTGCCATCTACATCTGTGACCGTGCCATTGGATGGGTTTTCTGTTTCGTAAATATTCACACCGATCAAAGGCGTTCCTGTACCCGCTTCGAGTACAGCTCCTTTAACGGTAAATTGCGCCTGAACGGCGATTGCTAAGGAAAGGAAAATCAGACTAGTGAGTGTTTTCCTCATTCCCGCTGCAAAATGATTGGAATAGGTTGTTCTCTTTTGCATGGCAATGAATTGGATCAATTTTATAGGTAATAATTGCTGGCTATGCCATAGCCGCTTTCAAATGGCAAAGAAAGAAGGGAAAAGAGTAGTTTCATCTTTCCGATAGGTTAAGTGTTGATGAAGTTTTGGTAAAGGCAAAGTAAAGGATTGAGGGTTTCTGGTTTTCCTGCCCCCGTCCGATCCCGCTGAGCGTATCGGCCGCAGCGGGATCATCCCGCCCGGATGATTCCGGTCGGACGGGCCGGGCGGGCGACTGAAAGGCGGGTGGTTTTCCTGCCCGAACCGAGGTACGAGGGGCGGGTGGTCTCTAGTTTCAAGTTGACCTGTGACCTGAAACTAGGAACCCGAAACAACACTTAGCTTTTGCCTTGTTTGAAACTACAGCTCCAACTCCATCCCCACCCGAATAACCGGGCTTTCATAATCCCCCAGTCCGGGCTGCCAAAGGGCGTGTAAGCCAAATAGAACTTTATGGCCTTCCTTCCTGTAAGTGGCCAGCGTGCCGAGTGGATCGCCCACTATTTGCCCATCTTCTTGCCGAGTATTGACCATTGCGCATCGCGGGCAGGCACGGATGCCGCGAAAGTTCCAAGCATTGATTTTAAAAGATTTCCAGGTTTCTTCTTCAAATGCCGGAACACCTGAAAGGACAATATTGGGCCGAAAGCGGTTCATGCTTATGGGTTCTGGCAGACGGCTGTTCAGATCGCCCAGCGATTCCAAACCGATAAGCAACAAAGGACAGCTATCGGCAAAGCTAACCAACTCCCCTACCCGGCCATAACTGCTGCTCAATGGACGGATGCTCTCCGGGGGCATGTGCACCAACCGACAATCAAGCCCCAGTTGCTCGCTGAACCAAGCATCAGCTTCGGTGCTGACTGCCTTGGCCATACAGTTACCCCGCCAAATTTGCACTTGCATGTTTGCTCCTTCGGCTTCAAAAGGAATCCATAAGTGTTCCGCTTTCTGGCTCAGATGACGGACGAGCAGCCCGTCCTCGCTTATTTCCGGTTGCAATTGGGTCATTTGCCGGTACTGGCGTTGGGTGAGAAACACGCCGTCTTTGTCCACCAACATCCAGCGGCGATCGTGCTGAAGGCCGCGCTTCTCCATTTTAGCCGACCCCAGGCTGATACCAGCTAGGCTTTTAATCGGATAGATGTGCAAGGAATGAATTGGGTACATGATTGATTATATGAATGGGTAAAAGTAAAAAAATTGATGCGATCTACCCTGCCCTATTGCCCTTAGTACCAAACCAAGCCTGGCTGCCACTTGTTACCCTTTTACAGAAATACGTCGAAACTCTGAACAGAATAACGTAACTTCGACCCAAAATCAGATTGCAACATGGCAAAAGGAGGAGGACCAGCTCCCACATCACCCAGAACATTAAATATTGGCCGCTTGCTCATTTTTGTATTGGCCTTGTGCGTCATCGGCATATTGGTTTACAAAAAATTTGGCGGCGCTATTTCCGGCTATACCAGCATCCCACAGGAATACCAGATCAATTATGTGCCTTCCGATTTCAATATCAGTATTGATGAACAGGAGGCCTTAGAGATATTGTCCAATCCGCACCGCAACCGCAAGGCTTTCAACGACTTGGTATATGACATTAACTTGGGCATTTTGTACCATGTAGCCAATCGGATGAACTTAACGGAAAGCCAAAAAGGTCAAATTCAAAAAGAATATGACAAGCACCACCCTTACCTGCGCAACTTGTATTTCAACGATTTTGTATCTATTAAGGACACCACTTCCAATTTGTACCAGACTTGGTACGACAATGAGGGTTCCAACGCGGTTAGCGTTTTGCATGAGGTAGCCGCCAAATACACCTGTTTTTTGGTGAATCACATCATCACGACACTGGTGCCTACAGATGGAGGCAGTATTTTTGCCAAAGGGCAAAACATTGATACACCTTGTGGTGTCGCACTTACCGAAGCCCTCCAACCTATGATGAAACGCTTGGAAGATCGGGCTGCCATCCAGGATTTCAGCCGCTCGCGCGGGCTTTTGCAGGAAAAAGTAGAAAAGGTGATCGCCGAATTGGCAACCATGGAAATTCGCGACAAAAAGGGACTCAACAAGCAAATGCAGACCAAGGTATTTGGTTTTAACGTTTCGACTTCTGATATTGAGGTCTCGGCCATCAGCATCATGAAGGTGGGTTTTAAATTGGATCAATACTTCGACATCAATTTGAATTCCAAGCAGGGTATTGTGACCATCACCCTACCCGAGCCTACGGTGCTGTCGCACGAGGTTTACCCCAAAATTGATAAGCTTGATATTGGATGGATGCGGGAGGTCAAATCGGTGGATTTGAATAAAAACTTCAATGCGTTGCGTACGGAATTCCGCCGCGATGCATTGGAAAGCGATGTGATGGATAAAGCCAAAACACAAGCCATCGAGCTGATGAATACCATGTTTGGCCCGGCGATCAGCGGTTTGAATAGCCGTTATAAATTGCGGGTGAAATTCAAGGAACCAGAACGCAACGATGATTTGCCCGATGAGTCGGCCTATGAAGGCATAGAAGAAGAAGCGGGCTTGGAGGATTGATGATGGATTGTGGGTTTTTGGTTGTCAGCAAAAGACATGATCGATTAGTAATCAAAAATTTATCATCAGTTATTAAAAATATAGAACTAAATGTCCAAACAAGGAAAAATTTTCTCTATGGCCGAAATGGCGGCCAATGGCGAAGCACCAGAGTTGCTGTTTTGGGTAGGTTGTGCGGGCAGTTATGATGCGCGGGCTCAAAAAGTGACAAAAGCTTTTTGCGACATATTGAATGCAGTTGGAATATCGTTTGCCATTTTAGGCAATGAGGAGCAGTGTACCGGCGACCCTGCGCGGCGGGCAGGAAATGAATTTGTATTCCAGATGCTGGCCTTGCAGAATATTCAAACCCTCAATGAGTATGAAATAAAGAAAATAGTGACGGCTTGCCCCCACTGTTTCAATGCTTTGAAAAACGAATACCCTGCCCTGGGCGGCCATTATGAAGTCGTCCACCATACCCAATTGTTGCAACAACTGATTGATGAAGGGCGCATTAAAATGAAAGAGGGCGGTTCTTTTAAAGGCAAAAAGATCACTTATCACGACTCTTGCTACCTGGGCCGGATCAACGGGGTCTATGAAGCGCCGCGGCAGGTTTTGGAAAGCCTGGATGCCGACCTTTCCGAAATGAAGCGCAGCCGCAGCAATGGGCTGTGCTGTGGCGCTGGTGGCGCCCAAATGTGGAAAGAGGACGAACCAGGCAACAAACGCATCAATATCGAACGCGCCGAAGAAGCCCTGGCCACCAATGTCTCTATCATCGCCGTCAATTGCCCATTTTGCCTGACGATGCTGTCTGATGGAGTGAAAGCCAAAGACAAGCAGGATGAGGTGATGGTGTATGATTTGGCGGAGTTGGTATTGAATAATGTGGTGGGTGGTGTATAGCCCCTAATACCTATTGTCTAACATCTATTGTCTAACATGATTTCTGATAAAAATGCTTACTGATTATCAACAACTTTCCGATACCTCTAGGGTTTGGGTATATCAAGCCAACCCTGCATTTCGTCAAGAAGATTTACCGCTGGTGCAAATGCGAATAGATCAATTCGTGGAAAACTGGATCAGCCACAACCGACAACTAAAAGCCTATGGCGGCGTTCAGGAAGGCCGTTTTGTGGTATTGATGGTGGACGAGAGCCTAGCCGACGTAAGCGGCTGTTCCATAGATAGTTCTGTCGCCTTCTTGAAGCAATTGCAAGCTGAATTTGGCGTAGAACTATTTGATCGAATGGTATTTGCCTGGCAAGACGGCGATCAAGTAAAAGCTGCCGATCGCGATGCTTTTTCCCAATTATACGCTCAAGGTCTTATCCATGATGATACCCTTGTTTATGACCCTTTGGTAAATAATAAGAAGGCTTTTGATGAAGGCTGGATCAAACCTTTAAAGGAAAGCTGGCACAAAAGGATGGTTTAGTCCCTAAGGTAGCGGGTAGTAAATAACAAACATAGTATCCAACATCCACATACGACCCGCTGAGACGTTTCCTAAGCATTGTCAGAGAACCCGAATGCAATGGTTTGCAGGCTTCTAATTTAGCGCTGCCACGCCTTTCACAGCATTCGCATCCGCAAACACCGTGGAAATATTTTTGTTATTTGACAATTTTTGTGGGAAAACATTTCCAAAAAAAAAAAATTAGCTACCTTTGCGCACCCTTAGGGAAAAACAGTTCCACCACAATAGAAAATAAACAGAAAATGGAAGTTGTAGCAATCAGCCCAAAAAAGCGTGCTGACTTGGGAAAGAAGGCCAGCAAGGCCGTGAGAAGAGAGGAGGAAATACCCTGCGTCATGTACGGCGGTGAGGAAAATATCTTTTTCTCTGTTACATCAAAAGATGTGAAAGACCTGATCTATACGCCCGATTTCAAGCTGGCAGAAATCAATATTGATGGCAAGAATTACCGGGCATTTATCAAAGACATCCAGTGGCATCCTATTACGGATAGCATCAGACACATCGACTTTCTGCTGCTGGCTGAAGGCCGCAAAGTAAAGGTGGATGTGCCTTTGCGTTTTACCGGTGTATCTCCTGGTGTAAAGCTGGGTGGAAAATTGCTGCAGAACGTGCGCAAAATCACCATCAAGACCCTGCCCAAGCACTTGATTGATGCTGTATATGTGGACATTTCTAATCTAGATTTGGGGCAATCTGTCCGGGTGCGCGATATTAAGCCAGAAGACAACGTGGAAATTATGAACGCTCCGAGCATTCCGATAGCCACGATCGAAATTCCACGTGCATTGCGTAGTGCTGCAGCTGCGGCTGATAAGAAAAAATAAGCGCCAGTTTGGGGTCATTTACCCTAAATTGACAAAATACACCCATTTAAAATGAGGTATAAGCCTATCTTTGTGCTTATACCTCATCTTTATTTTATGAATACACTTCATGTTCGACTGCTGCAAACGGACTTAGTTTGGGAAAATCCAAACGCCAACCACCAACACATTCAAGCACTCCTTGAGGCTACGCCAAGCTCTTGCGATCTAATTGTTTTGCCTGAAATGTTTAGCACCGGATTTAGCATGAATCCCATCAACGTTGCGGAAGAGATGGGTGGCACGAGTATGCAATGGATGGCAGATCAAGCGAATAAGTACCAATCCGTTGTGGTTGGCAGTTTGGTCATTCACGCCCAAGGACAGTATTACAATCGCCTCATCTGGATGTCAGCAGATGGGACTTACCAATATTATGACAAAAAGCACCTGTTTGCTATGGCAGGGGAAGCGGATCACTATCAAGCGGGCAAACAGCAGCTTTTGGTAGAATTGAAAGGATGGAAAGTAATGCCTTTGATTTGTTACGACCTAAGATTCCCGGTTTGGAGCCGAAACACAATGGACTACGATTTGCTACTGTATGTAGCCAACTGGCCAGATAAAAGAAAGATGCACTGGCAAACGCTCCTGGCAGCCCGCGCTATTGAAAATCAGGCTTATACCATTGGGCTTAACCGATGCGGTAGCGATGCCAATGGTTTGTACTATTCAGGCGACACTGCTGTGTACGATTATGGAGGTGAGTTATTGGGGCGGATTTCCCACCAGGAAGGCATTCTTGATTTGAAGTTGAACAAAGCTGCTCAACAAGACTATCGGAATAAATTGCCCTTTCTACAAGACAGAGATAACTTCTCTTTTTAGCGCTTCTTGAACGATGCGACCTTTCTGTTATTCCAGAAAGGTCGCATCCAATTGGTTTGCACAATTACAACACCGTTTCTACCTCCTCATAAGGTAACCCAAAAGCATCGGCAACACCTTTATACACTACCTTGCCTTGTACGACATTCAATCCCAGTTTTAGCGGCTGGTTTTCTTGGCAGGCCTTTTGCCAGCCCTTATCCGCCAGTTGAATCGCATAAGGAAGGGTCGCATTGGTGAGCGCAATGGTCGAAGTATAGGGTACTGCTCCAGGCATGTTGGCCACGCAGTAATGCACCACATCATCGATGATATAAGTAGGGTTGGCATGTGTGGTAGGTTCGCAAGTTTCAATACAACCGCCTTGGTCAACCGCCACATCAACCAGTACCGTACCAGGCCTCATTTCTTTCAACATATCGCGGGTGATCAGCTTGGGCGCTTTAGCACCTGGAATCAACACAGCGCCTACAATCAGGTCGGCATTTTTGATCAATCGGCGAATATTGTACTCGTTGCTGTATAGCGTAGTTACATTGGCTGGCATGACATCCGATAAATAGCGCAGCCGATTGAGGTTCACATCTAAAATGATTACATGTGCGCCTAAGCCCGCAGCCATTTTTGCCGCCTGAGTGCCCACTATGCCGCCACCCAAAACTAGCACTTTACCCGGTTCGACACCTGGTACACCTCCCAGCAATACACCGCGGCCTTTTACAGGTTTTTCCAAGTATTTAGCGCCTTCCTGAATGGCCATGCGCCCGGCTACTTCCGACATAGGCACCAAAAGCGGCAAGGAACGATCAGGCAATTCTACCGTTTCATAAGCCAGACAGACTGCTTTGCGCTCGATCATCGCCAGGGTGAGTGGCTCGTAGGAAGCAAAGTGAAAATAGGTAAACAACAACTGATCTTCCTTAATCAAGTCGTACTCTATCTGGATCGGTTCCTTCACTTTAATGATCATTTCAGCAATACCGTAAACCGATTGTATATCCGGTAAAATAGAAGCCCCGGCAGCCTCGTATTCCTGGTCGGGAAAACCGCTGCCTTCTCCTGCTGTATGCTGAATATATACCTTATGCCCTCTTTTGGTCAATTCAAGGGCACCTGCAGGGGTAAGCGCTACCCGGTTTTCGTTGTCTTTGATCTCTTTTGGAACGCCGATCACCATAAAATTATGTGTTTTAATTGATTAGGAAAATGAACGCGCAAAGATACGTAATGAACGCTTGACAGCCAATAAAAAAAGCGCGTGGAAACGTTCAAGAGAACTACGCTTCCACGCGCTTGGAAAAAACGAACTTACTTTTTTTAACCTGTCTATGTAAGATCAACAACCGTGCCAATTTAACTTCAATCTACAAAAATAGCACACTCATGGACCGGAATTACACCTTTAGCCACAGCTATGTCGAACATGCGCTGTACGGCCTCCTTGCCTTGGGTTCCCAATTCCAAGGTAAAATCATTGACATACAAACCAATATGTTGTTGCATGACAGCAGTTTCCATTTCTTGGGCGTATTGCTTCACAAATTCGGCGGAATCTTCCGGATGATCCATCGCAAAACGCACGCTTCGATGCATCACACGATTGACTGCCCGCTGCACTTCCAAGGGCAAATCGCGTTTTACCACTATACCGCCTAAAGGAATAGGCATGTCTGTGGTAGCTTCCCAATAATCGCCGAGGTCTTTTATCTTGACCAGTCCTTTTGCTTCGTAGGTAAAACGATTTTCATGGATGATTACGCCTGCGTCGAAATGCCCCTGCAACACCCCATTTTCTATTTCTGAGAAAAGGACTTCTGTTTTCATAGAGATATCCGGGTATGCCATACTGAGCAGGAAATTGGCAGTAGTATATTTTCCAGGGACGGCGACATGGGCTTTGCGCAGGGTTTTATGATCTAAAGGACTGCGGGCAATCAACAATGGACCAACGCCTTTGCCCAAGGCGCTTCCCGCATCCAGTAGTACATAATCATCTATCAGATAGGCAAATGCGTGGTAGCTGAGTTTGGTAATATCCAGATTTTTGGCGAATGCCCTTTGATTTAATGCTTCCACATCGGCCATGATGACCTCAAAGCTCAGCCCTTCCGTATCGATTTTGCCGTGAATCATGGCATCAAAAATGAAGGTATCGTTGGGGCAAGGGGAAAATCCGAGTGTTAGTTTCATTGAGGCAGCTTGTTTAGGGGAATATAACGCGATCTACTCGAAAAAAGTTGATGGTTTACCCATGTCCTCCCACTTTGAAGTAGATGAAAAATGCCAACGCTTGCAAAAAATTATTACTTTTTTCTTCTACAATTTTTTATTCTTATACCTATTGCTTACCTTGCCGCATCGTGCTAAAAAAGCAAAAATTTTTATTCCCCATCTAACTGTATCCTCTCCTAAGTCAACAGATCATGTATTCCAATGGAATGAGTTTTTTATTTATTGACTATACAATAAATGATGGCTATTTTTCCTTCCATTGTTGATTCTTCGGCCAATGTTGTGATTAAAAGGAGGCCAAACCACCTTCACATCTTGGTTCAAAGAATGTTTTTTCAAAACGCAGCTATTATTTCACCTAAAACAATAAAAAATGGATCCAATTATCGGTCAAATTCAACCTTTTGGCTTTAATTTTCCACCCAAAGGCTGGGCGCTCTGCGATGGGCAAATATTGCCAATCAGTACGAATACCGCTCTATTTTCTTTGCTAGGCGTTACCTACGGCGGTAACGGCCAAACTACATTTGCCTTACCCGATTTGCGCGGGCGAGCCATGATGCATCAGGGTAATGGCTTAGGCATTGATCCAGTGGTTATTGGGCAAAAAGGAGGCAATAACTCCACCACACTAAGCTCAGCTAACCTTCCTTCCCATACCCACGCCATCCAACTGCCCGTCAATAATGGCACTGGTGGAACGGATGAGCCTGCTGGCGCTTATTTGGCAGCTTCTCCTGCTGGCGATGCTTTTGCTGGCACTCCTGGTGCTAACCAATTTTATGGCAGCGGCATCAACTCTAGCGCAGTGGGTAACAATCAATCCTTTTCCAATATGCAGCCTTATTTGACGATAAGCATTTGCATTGCGCTGCAAGGAATTTATCCAGCCAGAAACTAGCAGACTGGCCACTTTTAACATTATTCATTGAATCACCTAAAACAATTTTATAATGAATCAATTTTTGGGTCAAATTCAGCCTTTTGGTTTCCCTTTCGCTCCATTTAGTTGGGCTTTTTGCAATGGTCAATTGATGGCTATTACAAGCAATGAAGCACTATTCTCTTTATTGGGTACCATGTATGGCGGCGATGGTCAGACTACTTTTGGCATACCTGATCTTAGAGGTAGAATCATGCTGCATCAGGGTAGTGGCCCCGGAATCAATCCTGTAAACATAGGAGAAATGTCGGGACACAATAACAATACACTTACTGTTGCCAACTTGCCGACGCATGCACACGGCATACAACTGCCGGTCAATAATGGAGCGGGTGGAACGGACGAACCTGCTGGTGATTACTTGGCTGTATCCCCATCAGGCGATGCCTATGCTGCCAACCCGGGTGGCAACCAGTTTTATGGAAGCAATGTCAATACAGCCGCTGTAGGCAGTAATGTACCTTTTTCCATCATGCAGCCTTATTTGGTCATAAGCGTTTGTATTGCTACAGAAGGGATTTATCCATCCAGAAATTAGGCATCGTCCTACTTTTTTCAAAAAATATTGACTCACCTAAAAGAACATTATAATGGAAGCTATTATCGGTCAAATTCAACCCTTTGGTTTCAATTTTGCCCCCAAAAACTGGGCTTTTTGCGATGGGCAATTAATTTCAATTAGCACGAATTCTGCCCTATTTTCTTTGCTAGGCACTATCTACGGCGGTGACGGCCAAACTACATTTGCCTTACCCGACCTGCGTGGCAGAACGGCCTTGCATCAAGGAAGCGGCCCTGGTATTGACTCTACCAAAATAGGTACTAAAGGGGGCAGCAACTCCACCACATTAAGCACAGCTACCATTCCGTCTCATACACATGCCATCCAACTGCCCGTCAATAATGGTGCTGGTGGAACGGATGAACCCGCTGGTGCTTATTTAGCGGCTTCTCCTTCTGGCGATGCTTTTGCCGGTGCTCCTGGTACAAACCAATTCTATGGCAGCGGTATTAACAGCGCTACAACTGGAAGTAACGTGCCCTTTTCGAATATGCAGCCTTACTTGGTCATTAATTTTTGTATTGCTTTGTATGGAATTTATCCATCCAGGAATTGACCTTAAAGCATGATTGAATAGACCTTCGAAGGGAACGGGGCTTCCCCGTTCTCTTCAATGAGGTGCTGTACTTCATCTGTGTTTTTTTATTTTGAAGCATCTATTAACCTTTTCTGCATGCAATTCATTATAAAAACCCCTCCTGAGGAACTACTCCGCGCCAAAAAATGGTGGCAGGATTTGGAAGGCCAGTGGAAAATGGCTTACAACGAAGCCCTTTTTGGAAATGGCCCCACACTGGAGCCACCCCACGATGACGCCCTTATGGTGCTGCTCATTGGCGTGGATACCATCCGATTGGCCGGCCCCACAGCCATTCATCCCAATACCTCTGTCAAATTGACTACTTTGAATGGGTTGATTCCTTTGTATCAACTGCGCTACCTTTCGATTACGAATATGCAATTTGAGAACCTCAAACCGCTTTACCGGCATACCAAATTGCAGCACTTATTTGTCTATGAAAATGACTTAAAATCCATAGAAGGCGTAGAAAATATGCTCGAACTGGAAGATTTTTATTTTCAACAGAATCAGGTTAGCGACCTCAGCCCGGTTCGCAAATTGACCAAATTGCAAACGCTCTATGCCAGCAACAACAGCTTTGAGCGCATTAATGGGCTTACTCCTGAGCACGGCGATAAGTTGAAACGTTTCCACATCACGCCCAATGACCAATTGCCCGACCGGGAAATCATTCGGGTACAGAATGAGTTGGGCATTATTTGCCGGAAAGGCTGAAAGGAGGGGCTGTGGCAAGGCTATCCGCGTTCCCATACCACACTTGATGGTAAACGGATGACACAGAGGATGCGGCGGATGAACACGGATTAGCATTTTCCGAGAGATAGCGCTCCGCTGGAGCGCGCTAGCTAGGCTATATCTGGGCAACAAGGATAACACTCCGCTGGAGTGTCTGGGCTCGTGGTCTATATCCGCGAAAATCTGGGCGATCCGCCCCATCCGCGTTCCCATACAGCACTTCATAGTACACAGATGACACGAATGATGCGGATGTACACGGATAGCTTTTCCGCGCTGATCCGTTCTATCCGCCCTATCCGCGTTCCCATACGGTACTCTCACCCTCACCCAATTTCCACCCAGCTTGAAACCAGCCCGTCTTCTCCCGCGTTTTTCGCGGGATCAGCCGGGTAAAAAACCACCCGCCTTTCAGTCGCCCGCCCGGCCCGTCCGACCGGAATCATCCGGGCGGGATGATCCCGCTGCGGCCGATACGCTCAGCGGGATCGGACGGGGGCAGGAAAACCCGAAACTAAAGCGTCCCCCTAAGCGCCTGCTCGCGTTCAATGGCCTCAAAAAGCGCTTTGAAATTGCCTTTTCCAAACGATTTGGCGCCTTTGCGCTGGATGATTTCGAAAAACACCGTTGGGCGCGGGTTGACAGGTTTGGTAAATATCTGCAACAAATAGCCTTCGTCGTCCCGATCGATCAGGATGCCCAGCTCTTTCAAAGGAGCTAAATCTTCCTCAATCTCCCCCACCCTGTCGAGCACCGTATCGTAATACGTGCCGGGCACCGTTAAAAATTCGACGCCCCTATCCTGTAGGGCTGTAACCGTTTCGATGATGTTATCGGTAGCCACTGCAATGTGCTGCACTCCCGGACCTTCATAAAAATCGAGGTATTCTTCAATCTGGGATTTTTTCAGCCCTTGCGCAGGTTCGTTGATCGGAAATTTGATGCGACCATTGCCATTGCTCATCACTTTGCTCATCAGCGCGGTGTATTCTGTAGAAATGTCTTTGTCGTCGAAAGAGATGATCTGGTTAAAACCCATCACTTTTTCATAAAATCCCACCCAACGATTCATTTGGCCTAGTTCCACATTGCCCACCATGTGGTCGATGTATTTCAGGCCAATGGAGCTGGGGTTGTACGTGGAATGCCAGGGCTGATACCCAGGTAAAAAAGTACCTTGGTAATCTGTTCTTTCCACAAAAATATGTACCACCTCGCCATAGGTGTGGATACCTGAGCGCAGCACCTCTCCCCAGTCGTCTTGCTCGCGTACGGGTTCTAAGTAAGGTTTTGCACCTCGCTTTACCGCTTCTTCGTAAGCATAAGTGGCGTCGTCCACCCACAAAGCAATCACTTTTATGCCATCGCCATGCTTATCTATGTGCCGGCCTATGTCCGTTCCACTTTTCAGCGGTGAGGTCAAAACCAGGCGAATTTTATCTTGCACCAGTACATAAGACTCCCTGTCTTTCAGCCCGGTGGATAGGCCAGCATAAGCCAATGACTGAAAGCCAAAAGCCGTTTTGTAAAAATGGGCAGCCTGCTTGGCGTTGCTTACATACAACTCCACATAATCGGTGCCGTTGATGGGCATAAAATCGGTATCGGTTTGGTGTAGGACTGAGGTTTGGATAGCACTTGTAGCCATTTTTTATGGTTTTATCTGATTGATCAAATTATTTCAACGGTTATTTGGCTCATAACCAAGACTGATAGTATTGTCCATCATCAATTTTCAGGGCAGCTTCGGTGATCATCAATGGTTTGAAAGTATCGATCATTACGGCCAATTCCTGGGTCTCTTTTTGGCCAATGCTCCGCTCATAAGCGCCGGGGTGGGGGCCGTGCGGAATGCCCCCCGGATGCAGGGTAATATGCCCTTGTTCAATGTTATTGCGACTCATAAAGTCGCCGTCCACGTAATAGAGCATTTCATCCGAATCGATGTTGGAATGGTTGTAGGGCGCGGGAATGGCCTTGGGATGGTAATCGTACAAACGCGGGCAAAAGGAGCAAACCACAAAAGCGGTGGTCTCAAAAGTTTGATGTACCGGCGGTGGCTGATGTACCCGGCCCGTGATCGGCTCAAAGTTGTGGATGGAGAATCCATAGGGGAAATTATACCCATCCCAGCCCACTACATCGAAGGGGTGAGAGGCATAAACCAATTCGTGCAATTGCCCCTGCTTTTTAATTTTCATTAAAAATTCGCCTGTTTCGTCATAGGTTTCCAGGGCTTGAGGCAATTTATAATCGCGTTCGCAAAAAGGCGAATGTTCCAGCAATTGACCAAACCAATTTCGGTAGCGCTTGGGCGTATAAATGGGATGAAAAGACTCCGACACCAACAAACGGTTATCGGCTTGGTCGAATTCGATCTGGTAGATCATGCCGCGTGGAATGACGAGGTAGTCGCCGTATTCAAAGGGGATATTGCCCAAAAAAGTACGCAGCGTGCCAGTGCCTTTATGCACAAAGATCAGCTCGTCCGCATCTGCATTTTTATAAAAATAACTGGTCATGGATTGGCGAGGCGCTGCCAGACCAATATGAATATCGCTGTTCACCAGCAAAGGCGTACGACTGTCCAAAAAATCGTCCTGCGGTTCGACCTGAAACCCTTTGAGCAATCGGGCTGCCATATTTTTCTGGACGGCAATTTTCGGAGTTACATCCTGAGCTACACCAATGCTCTTGACCATAGTTGGTCGGTGAATATGGTAGGAAAGTGAAGACATACCATCGAAGCCAACGGTTCCAAAAAGCTGCTCGTAGTACAAGCCTCCGCCTTCTTTTTCAAAAATGGTATGCCTTTTAGCAGGTATTTTCCCTAAGCGATGGTAAATGGGCATTAGCGTTGAATAATTTAATTGTTATGACAACTATTTGTATGGCAAATATACAATCGTTTGCGTTGCCAAGCAACTATGCGCTTAAAAAATTGTCAAAGCAGCAAAATAATTAAGCGCAGTGTGGTATCCCTCAAAAAGTCTTACTTTTACCCCATGTCCAAACCTTCAGCGCTTTTTTTCGGCATCATTTCTGTATTGTTCTTGGCTAACATGCTGCTCATGAACGATGTATTGAGCTATTGGCCGGGTTCAGAGTCTTGGTTGGTTTGGCGCAAATTGCACGATACGGTGGGTTTCAGCCTGCACGAGCAGGTCATTGCTTGGTTTATCTCAGACGAAGGCGGGCAGCTTTTCTGGATGCGTCTGCCAGGTGTGCTTGTGCTTTTAGCTGGTCTGTTGGCCTTTTCCAGTATCTGTAAATCCATTTTTGGGAAAACCAGGATGCAATGGACGCTATTGGTATTAATGGGGAGTTGGTTGATCCCCAATTTGGCCAAAATAGCCAGTGGCGACCTCTGGGCTTTTAGTTTCCAACTTATTGGGCTCAGTATTTTGCTCCGCTACCTCAAGCAGCCTTCCGGCAAATGGCAATGGCTTCTTTACCTGGCTTTTGCGCTAAGCATTTGGGAACAGCCGATTCAAAGCACATTATTTTTGTTGCTATTGAGCATCGGGCTGTACTACTTTCATCCTCAAGGTAAAAACCTGGGTGCTAGTTATTTCTGGCTGGTTTTGCCGGGACTTTTCCTACTTAACTGGGGCTTAAACGGCGGCCATTGGAGCCATCAAAGTTTCTTTTTCAAATTCCCTGACCCTCGCTTTTTATACTACAATTTGCTGGCCTACCTGCCGTTTGCAGGTTTCTTATTGGCTGGTATCCGGGAAAGTATATCGCTGGCAAGAAAAAAGGAAGAGTTTTCAAGGCTAATCCTCATCTGTATATTCAGTGCATTAGTGGGGCATTCTCTTTGTCTTCAAATCGCTTTTGCTCTATTGATTGCCCGGCATCTGGAAGCTTATTTTCATCAGGCTTACCCCTGGCGCAACCTGGTCCGGGGTACCATGGTCATCTTATTGGTGCTTACATTCTGTGCTTCTGCATTGCTTTTGATGCTGGCCTTTCGGCAATGGGGAGGCCTTGGGTTTCGGGCAGCGCTGGCGCCTGTGGCGCTTTACTGGATCAGCAGTTTTATCGCCATCATCGGCTTATATGGATTACAGCGCTATTCTGTATGGGGAGGCGTATTGATGGGTGCTATTTTGTTGAGCATTTCATTTTGGACTAATTTGAACCCCTTTTCGGAAAACCAAAAACAAGCGGCAAGAGATTTCTTTGCTACAAAACTTCAAAATGCTCCGGAAAATTTACCCTGTTTTATATTGCAGGAGGATAATCGACCTTTTAGTCCGCTGGCTGCTTATGCAAAAAGCAGATTTGAAAAAACGACTTTGCTGGACAATTCCAGTCAACTGAATACTGCCTGGGAAAAATCCGCAGAAGCCATTTTCATACTCCCTGTCAGGCAGCCAATTCCCGATGCACCCGTGGATACCCTAACCCTAGCACAACTAAGCAGCGGAAACCTACTATGGCCTGATATTAGTTACCTTATTCTAAAAAAAACAAAATAATTATTTGTATATTTATGGTCAAGTAGTATTTTAGTCCCCAACTTTTTATTACCATTTCAATACCTCAGTTATGACGCAGCGCAGAAAAAAACGGCAAAAATCTTTTCAGGATGAGAAAGACGCCAAAAAGATATTGATGATTGCTCTGATTGCTGTTGTCGTGTTATTGATATTGATGTTTTTGATCTATACACAGGCATAAACCATTGGTTTTTTGTTTTTCTTTTATTTTAATTGCTACTTTTAAACCCAGTAGAATATCCTCAGTCTAATCATTTTACACCACGCATACTTTTGATCTCGGCGCTTTCGTTCATCAGTTATTCTGTTTTCAAATACATTATATTTTATTTGATATAAAACCTACTTTCCATGAATCGAAGGTCCTTTCTAAGCTTTTCACCTACTGAAACGGAGGTGAAAAAAGCTTATTCCCCTATGGTCAATCCTCCTGAAACAGGCTTGGATTCCTACAATGGCGTTTGGGAATTACCACAGGCCGCCCATTTGCTGCGCCGCTTGATGTTTGGTGCCAAATGGGAGGATGTCCAATTCTTCCTGGGTCTTACGCCCTCACAAGCGGTCGATTACTTACTAAATCCTACAGCTCCTCCCCCTCCGCTGCCTGTCAACGATTACAATGAGGCAGGCTTTGTTGACCCCGATGTGCCTATGGGCGAGACTTGGGTCAACGCACCTTTTAGCGATACCTTTGAGGGCTCTAGGATATGGTCGCTAAAAGCCTGGTGGCAAGGTAATATGATTGAACAAGATCGTTCGATCATGGAAAAAATGATCTTGTTTTGGCACAACCATGTCCCCATTCAATTTTACGGCGTCTTCTCAGCTAACTGGGATTACCGCTACCTGAATACCATTCGGCAGGGAGCGCTTGGCAGCATTCGGCAATTGATCCGCAACCTGACCCTCGACCCGGCTATGTTGCACTACCTGAACGGACAGTACAACTCGGCGGGTTCACCTGATGAAAACTATGCCCGCGAGTTGCAGGAACTGTTTTGCATCGGAAAAGGCCCGGATGCCAACTTCACAGAGGATGACGTCAAAGCAGCAGCAAGGGTGCTGACCGGCTGGCGAGTTAATTACAACAATAATACGGTTATTTTCAATCATTTTGAGCACGATAGCGGCATCAAACTCTTTTCTTCTTTTTACAACAACGCGATCATCACCGGTTATACCGGGCAAAATGGTATGCAGGAGTTGGATGAGTTGTTGGACATCATCTTTGGCAATGACGAATGTGCTCTTTTCCTATGCCGCAAAATTTACCGCTTTTTTGTTCACCACGAAATCGATGATCTGACGGAGGAAAACGTCATTATTCCTTTGGCAGAAATCCTGCGCAACAACGATTATCAAATCAAGCCTATACTGGAAGTCTTGTTCAAAAGCCAGCACTTTTTCGATGCCCTTTCCCTGGGCGCTATGATCAAAGGCCCGGCAGACTATACCATCGGTTTGTACCGCGAATTTAACACGCCCATTCCGCCCCGCCCCGCGTTGGTGGATCGCTATCAGCACAACGGCACATTGACTTATGTATCGTTTGTGCAAGGACAGGAGGTGGGCGACCCACCCAATGTTGCCGGATGGCCTGCTTATTACCAGATACCTGTTTTTGATAAAATATGGATCAATACGAACACTTTGCCTTATCGGGCGCAATTTGCAGATTGGATTCTTTGGGCCGGGGTTTCCACGGAGAATTATATATCACAACTGAATATTCTGGATACAGTGGCGCAAATTCCCAATGCAGATGATCCGAATGTATTGATAGATACGGTTTTAGATTGGATGTACGGCATCGAAGTTTCGAATACCCTCAAATTTCAGCTAAAAGCCATCCTGCTCTCTGGACAAATCAGCGATTATTACTGGACAGATGCTTGGAACACTTATCTCAACAATCCAAGTAATCAAATGGCAACAGAAACGGTACGGAATCGCTTGCTTTTATTCTTTTATAAAATTTTGCATCAGGAAGAACACCATCTGGCTTAGACGTGCTAATGCCATCCGCAGCAACTTCCTCCTTTTTCAAGTTTGCCTAAATTGATCAATCATGAAACGCAGAAAATTTTTAGAATATACAGCAGCCGGGGCAGCTGGCATGAGCGTGCCTCACTTTTTACCTTTCTTCGGCGCAGGCAAAATGAGCACCTCACCTTGGGTAAGGTTACTCAACAAAGCCCTGACAGAAACCGACCATGTATTGGTACTCATTCGCTTGGATGGAGGCAATGACGGCCTCAATACCGTGGTGCCAATCGACCAGTTTGACAGGCTGGCCAATGCCCGTCCTCATGTTATTTTACCTGAAAACAGCTTGTTGGGCTTGGACGGGCAGGATAGCTTGGGTTTCCACCCCGCCATGGCAGATATGCGCGCCTTATACGACGAAGGAAAAATGAAGATCATCCAATCAGTAGGTTATCCCAATCAGGATTTTTCCCATTTCCGCTCCTCCGATATTTGGATGACGGCTGCCGACTCGGATGAGGTATTCGGTACGGGATGGGCTGGTCGTTATTTGCAATACGAGTACCCTAATTATCCGGCTGATTTCCCCAACGAAACCATGCCCGATCCGCCTTCGTTAGAAATTGGGCCAACTACTTCCCTAACGCTACAGGGGCCTTTGACTTCGATGGGTATCTCTATATTCAACCCGGAAGAGTTTTATGAACTGGTAGAAGGGGTTCAAACGCCTGCGCCCAATACGCCGGCTGGAGAGCTGTTGACACATATCCGTACCATAGCCCGTCAATCCAATTCCTATGGCGCTGTCGTCACAGAAGCCTATCAGTCGGCCTCTAATATAGCCGATTATCCGGCTGATAATTACCTGGCCGAACAGTTGGCCATTGTCGCCCGTTTGATCAATGGTGGTTTGAAAACCAAAATTTACCTGGTATCCATTAGCGGCTTTGATACCCACGACAGCCAGGTGAATGTCAACGACCACACCCAAGGCGAACACGCCAACTTGCTGCGCCAGCTTTCCCAAGCGGTGGGTGCCTTTATGCAAGATATCCAACTCATGGGCATCAGCGAGCGCGTCATTGGCATGACCTTTTCTGAGTTTGGTCGCCGCATTATTTCAAACGATAGCAATGGTACGGATCATGGAGCTGCGGCGCCGATGTTTGTGTTTGGCCATCATGTGGACGGAGGTGTTTTGGGCGATAACCCCAACATCCCGAATAACGCCCAATGGGACGATAATATCCCGATGCAATACGATTTTCGTTCTATTTACTCCAGTGTGTTGAAAGACTGGTTTTGTGTGCCAGGAGAAGATATTGAGGGCATTATGTTGCACGACTTTCAGTCTTTGCCAATCCTTAGTCCTTCTGCCTGTACCCCTACTTCGACCCGCGATTTGAACCATTTAGCAGGCAAACAATTGCTAGATGTATGGCCCAATCCGTTCAGCCAACAAGTCAGGTTACAATTTCAAGCCGAAGGCCGTACGTTGATTCAGGTATTCAATAATGCGGGGCAGTTGGTAGCTACGCCTGTCAACAAGCATTTTCCGAAAGGTACGCATCAGATCGATTGCAACCTGGGCAGTTTGCCTACCGGCTTATACCATTTCAGGATACAGAATGGCCCCATGCAGCAAGTGCGGGCGGTTGTTAAGCAATAAAAGAATATAGCGGCAAAAAGCAAGGCTTTGTGGAAAAGAAGTGCAGGTGCGCGCCTTGCTTTTTGCCCAATTGAAGGTCGATTATTTGGTTTTAGCCCATTTCGGCCACTACTTCCGTTATTTCAGGGATCATGCGTTTTAGCATGCCTTCTATACCGGCCTTAAGGGTCACCGTCGAAGAGGGGCAACCACTACAGGATCCTTGCATCACCACCACGACTTTACCCTGATCGTAAGCTTTGAACTCGATATTGCCCCCATCTGATTCAACGGCGGGTTTGACATAAGTATCAATCAGGTCTTTGATTTTAGTCACGATTTCTGCTTCGTCATCGGAGTACACGTAGCTGGCGCGGCGTTCTGCCTCAATATCAGCCATAGCTTCCTCAAAACCCGCATTTACAACGGTTCCGCCGTTATTGATATATTCTTTAATGAATTCCTTGATTTTGAGCATAATATCTGCCCATTCGTAGTTGAATTCTTTGGTGACCGTGACAAAGTTATTGCAGATATAAACCCCCTTCACATAAGGGAGTTCAAAAAGGGCAGCAGCCAAAGGCGACCACTCCAGTGCCAATTCCTGCTCTCTGAAATCAGCCGTTCCTCTAAAGAGCATCCGGTTGGTAACAAACTTCAAGGATTCAGGATTGGGCGTCTGCTCCGTATATAACATGATGGGGCTTCTCGTGATGGTGTCGCTCATGGCTTTAGCATTATTCTTATTTAAACTAATTTTAAACATTAACACATGAGGAAGCTTTCTGTTTAGCGAAGTGCTTCTTTTTGTAAAAGAAATACCAGCTTATTGGCGGAACAATTTGAGCAACCGTTCTTTACCTGTATCCATCATTTTCAAATGTAGGGAATCGTCAGAAAGCAGTATGATTTCAACCGTTTTTTCTGTAGATGCTTGGTTGAGGGTATCGGTGGTAAAAAGGTAGTTATCTTCTAAATAGTAAGTACCTGCTTCCTGATAATTCAATGTGCTGGAATAGGTGTATTTCCCGTTGGCCGCAAACTGCATACGAATCAGCGATGGATCCACCCCCAATGGCCTTCCTTCTTCCAAAACCTCAGCCGCTTGCCAATTCCCCCTAAGTAAATCTCCTTCCAATTGTTGGCAAGTTAAGCTACACAAGCCAATGAGTAGCAATACAGCGAACATCGCATTAGCTCTCATACGTTCCCTTTTTTTGTTCCCAAAATTTAAGCAGCAATTATAAAAAACAACCTGTTCTATCTCAACTATCCAAAAACAGATCGCTTTCTCCTTCTAAAAAACAGACTCAATCAATAAGAATACGCCTGCTCCTCCAATAAACCCAACGAATGCCAACCACGCTATTTTGCGCAAATACCAGATAAAGTCAATGCGCTCCATCCCCATAGCCGCTACACCTGCCGCTGAGCCAATAATTAACATACTACCACCCGTTCCGGCAGAATAGGCAATGAAGTGCCACAACTTGGAATCCATAGGCATTTCGTACATACCCATGGAGGCTGCGACTAAGGGTACATTATCGATAACCGCTGAGGCAAAACCCAAAATAATGATTACAACGTCTTGATTGGGTATTACTCTGTCCAGGGTTTCTGCCAAATAGCGCAAAGTGCCTACCTGCTCAGCGACTCCTTCTTTCATTACCGTACCAAAAACCAGGCTTTCCAGCGCTGCAACTGCCATCAGGATACCCAGGAAAAACAGAATACTCGACAATTCAATCCTCGATAGTGCCTTGTGCCCGGTAAACATGTGTCTGCGCTCTTCTGAAAAATCTTCTTCCGGATGAATGTATTCCGAAACCAGCCACACGATACCCAAGCTGAGCATCATGCCCAAATAAGGAGGTAAATGGGTGATGGTTTTAAAAATCGGTACGAAAATAATGGCCCCCAAACCCAGATAGAGCATAGTAGTACTGCTCAACAATTTGTTAATTTCTGTAGCGTCTCCCTCCTCAGGTTTCAACTCCCCTTTAAAAGCGGGTAAAAACGAAGCGATCAAGAACGGTATAGCAAAACAAACAATTGAAGGGATTACCAGGTATTCAATCAACCCCAAAGCCGACACCCGGTTGCCAATCCACAACATGGTAGTAGTGACATCACCAATAGGCGACCAGGCGCCTCCCGCATTTGCTGCGATAACAATCAAAGAAGCATACCATATGCGTTCGTTTGGGTCTTTGATCAACTTTCTAAGCAGGGTGACTAAAACGATGGTAGCTGTGAGGTTGTCGATGATAGCCGATAGAAAAAAACCCAGGATACCCACGATCCAGAGCAGCTTCACCTTGCTCCGCGTTTTAACGTACCCTTTCAATACTTCAAAGCCTCTATGCAAATCTATGATTTCCACAATAGTCATCGCGCCAATCAAAAACACTAGTATCTCAGCCGTTTTGCCCATGTGGTGCAGTAGCGTAGATACGAAGCCTTCTTCCATTTCGTGTGCCCCCTCAGCGCCGTGTTGCAATCCATTCAAACTAAAAACATGATCATGAAAGTCAATGACCGATAAAGTACCCGTGTTGAAGCCTAAGGCCAGCAAGGCCCAACACAGAGCAGCCATCAACAGTGCGGGTACTGTTTTGTCCAACTTGAGTGGATGCTCAAAAACGATCGTCAAATAACCTAGTATAAAACAGAGGATAATACCAGTTGCCATGGTGTTTAAAATTGGTTGTTTGCGCTAATTTAGAATTTTAATCTAAAATCACACAAAAATAGAAGAAAGTGAAAGAAAAATTCATCTTACGTTAACTTGAACCAGGCAAGCAAGCAGTCAATGAGGTAATCAAAATGGGTTCTTGTAACGCAAAAAAATTAACTTCCCGATTTGTTCTTACTCTAGTACTGTCGGCACTAGCGGGCTAAACAGTTCATTTCAAGTGTGTCCGCCAGAATAAGGACTTTTATAAATTGGGAAGTCATTTTTTGCACACTACCTTGTTATTTTTTTGTGCCTATGGCAAGAAGATAGTACGATGAAATGGTGCCTGATCGGATGCCTGTAAAACCGTATCTTGTATTTTAACCTGTTGTCTGTGGAAATAGCCAATCCCATATACGATGTTGTATTCAAATACCTGATGGAAGTCAATCGGGTGGCGAAGCTATTTTTATCTGCGCTGACGGATTTGCATATCGTGGAGTTGAACTTTCTGCCACAGGAACTCAGTTCTGCGAAAAAGGATGGCGAAGCTGCCGACGAGGGCGAGAAAACCAAGCGGAACATCATCAGTGCGCTGGACATGTCCATCTACCGCCTGGACTTTTCGGCCCGCGTGCGGGAGGCCAACGGCAAGGAGAAGGTCATCATCATCGAGATGCAGAAGTCCAAATTTGCCAACGAAGGGATGCGCTTCCGAAAGTACCTCGGCAAGCAGTACATGAATGGTAGATTCTTCCGCTGGGTGGAGTAAAGCACCGGGAAAAATGCGAAGACAGGCATCCCGATCTTACCCATTTATTTTCTTGGCGAACTGATGCCGGGCTTCGAGGACATCCCCGTGTTACTGGTCAACCGTTTCGCACGGGATCGCCACACGCAGGAGGTCTTAGCCGAAAGCTACTACTTCATCGAGTCGCTTTTCCATGAAGGTATCATTGTGCATATTGCGGCCATTGGTAGCCAGCGCAGGCGGGATGAGTTAGAAACCCTGCTGAGCATATTTGACCAGGGGGGTATCGAAACACAAACCCCAAATCGCCCCATGAGCCGCATCTGCTGCGGCTTCGCCCGGTATGTCGGCCATTATATTAAACAGCCGAACCGTTCTATCTTTTATATGATTTTATCCCCCGGTTTTCTGGTAAAAACCGGGCATATCACTATTATTACACTGCTTTTAATGTCGGATAAATATAGCCTTGACATGGGCACATAAATGTTCCCAGTCTTTATTTGTTGTTTCAGCGTTTGCGTTTATTCGGATGAATGAAAAACCATAGCGTACCTGAGCCTTGGTAGCAAAATAGTATTGCTTCCAAAACCAGTACTCCAACATCATTTAAATGGTCTGCTATGGGATTTTAGGCAGTGCGTAGTGATGCACTATAATTTGAAATTTAAGACAATGACAGTTCAATTATTTTGATGGGTCACGGGTTTTAATGTATTTTTTTTTTAATGTATTGAAATTTGGTTTTTAGTATATCGGATGGCGTATTGAAATACGGACTTCATGGCGGCTTTTGTATTTACGTTATAAGCCAGCAAAATGACGCCGACGGATAAGGGCATATATAATGCCATCCAAAAAACGCCAAACCAAACGCGGACATACAAACTTTCCCTATCTTTGACCTTATGAAGCGATTTTTCAACACCACCGGGTTATGCCATCCCGAAAAGCACTACATGGTTGACCCATTTCGGGATATATACGATGATGCATTGCGCCTGATAGAAGCGGAACAGTATTTCCTTATCCATGCTCCCCGGCAAACGGGTAAAACCACTTTGCTTCATTCCCTGGCACATCGGCTCAATAGCGAGGGACACTACGTTTCAGTGGTTTGTTCGCTGGAATCGGCGGGCTATCCGAGTATTACGGTTGAAAAAGCCAACAAGGTGTTTATTCAATCCTTGTATCAAATGGCGCAGTTTTTTTTGGAGGAAGCACTATGGCCCGGCAAGCCGGATGATTATGTGGGGTCGGAATCTTTGCTAAAAAAATACCTAAGCGAATGGTGTCAGCAATTGCCCAAGCCGCTGGTACTGCTGCTGGACGAAGTGGATGCCCTCTACGATGAT